>JAVEEE010000153.1 GCA_030840615.1 Frankiaceae bacterium
GCCTACGTCACCAACCGCCAGATCGAGTCGGCGCGTATCGCGATGACCCGCCACATCAAGCGTGGCGGCAAGGTCTGGATCTACAAGGGCGACGAGCTGATGACCCGCGAGGAGCAGGCTGCTCAGGCCGCGCTGCGCGCCCGTGACCAGCGCAACCGGCGCCCGCGCAGCAACACGCGCCCGAGTGCCGGTGGCGGTGCCCGCGACGGTGTCAACCCGCCGGTCGCGGCTCCCGAGCCGGTTGTCCCGGTCGAGGCCGCGGCACCGGCTCCCGAGCCGGCCGGCGAACCGACGGCCGAGGGGAGCTGACCATGCTGATTCCGCGGCGGGTCAAGCACCGCAAGCAGCACCACCCGGACCGCCATGGCCCGGCAAAGGGCGGCACTCGCGTGGCGTTCGGCGAGTACGGCATCCAGGCACTCGAGCCGGCCTACGTCACCAACCGCCAGATCGAGTCGGCGCGTATCGCGATGACCCGCCACATCAAGCGTGGCGGCAAGGTCTGGATCAACATCTATCCGGACCGGCCACTGACGAAGAAGCCGGCAGGGACGCGGATGGGTTCCGGCAAGGGCTCGCCCGAGTGGTGGATCGCCAACGTCAAGCCGGGACGCGTCATGTTCGAGCTGTCCTACCCCAACGAGACAACGGCCAAGGAAGCGCTCACCCGAGCGATCCACAAGCTGCCCATGAAGTGCCGCATCGTGAAGCGCGAAGTGGGTGACGCGTGATGGCGGCGGGACAGACGGCCACGGAGCTGCGCGGGCTGCTCGACGACGAGCTCGTGACCAAGCTGCGCGAGGCAAAAGAAGAGCTGTTCAACCTGCGGTTCCAGTCGGCCACCGGCCAGCTGGACAACAACAAGCGCCTGCAGACGGTGAAGCACGACATCGCCCGCATCTACACCGTGATGCGCGAACGCGAGCTCGGCCTGACCGCCGAGCCTGCTGCCAGCACGAGTGAGGCATGAGGAAGAGATGACTGAGACAACCGACTCGACGACACCCGACGTGGCGGGCGCGAGCAAGCGAGGCTTCCGCAAGACGCGCGAGGGCTACGTCGTCAGCGACAAGATGAACAAGACCGTGACCGTCGAGGTCGAGGACCGGGTGCAGCACCCGCGTTACGGCAAGACGATCCGGCGGACCACGAAGGTCAAGGCGCATGACGAGGCCAACTCGGCCGGCGTCGGCGACCGGGTGCTCCTGATGGAGACCCGGCCGCTGTCGGCGACCAAGCGCTGGCGAGTGGTGCAAATCGTCGAGAAGGCGAAGTAATGATTTCACCCCACGAAGCTGCTCGCTTCGCTCACACCTCCGCGGGGGCCCCGCAGTGATTCAGCAGGAGTCCCGTCTCCGCGTCGCCGACAACACCGGCGCCAAGGAGCTGCTGTGCATCCGCGTGCTCGGCGGCTCCGGCCGTCGTTACGCCGGCATCGGCGACATCATCGTCGGCACGGTCAAGGACGCGCTGCCCGGCGCCGGCGTGAAGAAGGGTGATGTCGTCAAGGCGGTTATCGTCCGGACGACGAAGTCCCGTCGTCGCGCCGACGGTTCCTACATCCGCTTCGACGAGAACGCCGCCGTGCTGATCCGCGACGGCGGCGACCCCCGCGGCACCCGCATCTTCGGCCCGGTCGGTCGCGAGCTCCGGGAGAAGCGCTTCATGAAGATCATCTCGCTCGCTCCGGAGGTGCTGTAGCCATGGCCGGCTTGTTCGTGAAGAAGGGCGACACGGTCGTCGTCCGAAGCGGCAAGGACCGCGGAGCCAAGGGCAGGGTCCTGTTGACGATGCCCAAGGTCAACCGGGTGCTCGTCGAGGGTGTCAACCGTGTGAAGAAGCACACGAAGGTCACCACCACGCAGCGCGGTGCCCAGGTCGGCGGCATCGTCACCCAGGAGGCGGCGGTCCACGTCAGCAATGTGCAGGTCGTGTGCCCGCACTGCAGCAAGCCGACGCGCATCGGTTTCCGCAAGGACGACGAGGGCCGTTCGGTCCGGACCTGCCGCAAGTGCGGAGGCGACGTGTGATGGCTGAGACCGTTACGACCGTTGCGCGCGAGCTGCCCAGACTGAAGGCCCGGTATCGCGACGAGATCGTTGCCCAGCTGCGCGAGCAGTTCGGCTACGCCAACATCATGCAGGTCCCGACCCTGGTGAAGATCAAGGTCAACATGGGTGTCGGTGATGCTGCCAAGGACGGCAAGCTCATCGAAGGTGCCGTGAAGGACCTCACGGCCATCACCGGCCAGAAGCCGGCCGTGGCGCGTGCCCGCAAGTCGATCGCGCAGTTCAAGCTGCGCGAGGGCATGCCGATCGGTGCGCACGTGACGCTGCGGGGGGACCGGATGTGGGAGTTCCTCGACCGGCTGCTCACGATTGCGCTGCCCCGTATCCGCGACTTCCGCGGCCTGGACGCTCGCAAGCTCGACGGCAACGGCAACTACACGTTCGGGCTCAACGAGCAGTCGATGTTCCACGAGATCGACCCGGACACGATCGACCGGCAGCGCGGCATGGACATCACCGTCGTGACCACGGCTGCCACAGACGACGAGGGTCGCGCACTCCTGCGTGCTCTCGGTTTCCCCTTCAAGGAGGCCTGAGCCATGGCAACCAAGGCGATGATCGCCAAGGCCGGCCGCAAACCGAAGTTCGCCGTTCGCGGCTACACGAGGTGCTCGCGCTGCGGCCGGGCCCGCGCCGTCTATCGCGTGTTCGGATTGTGCCGCATCTGCGTGCGCGAGATGGCGCACGCCGGCGAGCTGCCCGGCATCACCAAGAGCAGTTGGTAGGTCCAGACATGAACACACCTCGAACCAGCTCGAACGGTCTTTCGCCTCGTCGCGACGTTTCGAGCGAAGCGAGAAAGGTTGCGACGAAGAAATGACGATGACCGACCCGATCGCCGACATGCTCACGCGCCTGCGTAACGCCAACTCGGCTTACAAGGACACCGTGGCCATGCCCTACTCGAAGATCAAGACGCACATCGCAGAGATCCTCCAGCAGGAGGGCTACATCGCCGGCTGGAACGTCGAGGACAACACTGACGGTCCGGGCAAGGAGCTCACGCTCACGCTGAAGTTCGGCCAGAACCGCGAGCGGTCGATCGCCGGCATCCGGCGGATCTCGAAGCCGGGCCTGCGGGTCTACGCGAAGGCCACCAACCTGCCGCGCGTCCTCGGCGGCCTGGGCGTGGCGATCATCTCGACCTCGGCGGGGTTGCGCACGGACAAGCAGTGCCAGAAGCAGGGCGTAGGCGGGGAAGTCCTCGCCTACGTCTGGTGACGGGAAGGAGGAGGAGAGCATGTCCCGCATCGGAAAGCTCCCGATCCCGGTCCCGTCCGGTGTCGAGGTGACCATCAACGGCCGCGACGTCACGGTGAAGGGCCCCAAGGGCACCTTGTCGCACACCGTCGTCGAGCCGATCGTCATCGAGCAGGAGGACGCCCGCCTGGTCGTGAAGCGGCCCAACGACGAACGCGACAGCCGGGCCCGGCACGGGCTGACCCGCACGCTCGTGGCCAACATGGTCCTGGGCGTCACCGAGGGCTACAGCAAGACGCTCGAGATCGTCGGCACCGGCTACCGCGTGCAGGCGAAGGGCTCGGACCTCGAGTTCGCGCTCGGCTTCAGCCACCCCGTCACGGTCAACGCCCCCGACGGCATCACCTTCACCGTCGAAGCGCCGACGCGGTTCGTCGTGTCGGGCATCGACAAGCAGAAGGTCGGCGAGATCGCGGCCAACATCCGCAAGATCCGCAATCCCGAGCCCTACAAGGGCAAGGGCGTGCGATACCAGGGCGAAGTAGTACGACGCAAGGCCGGAAAGGCGGGCAAGTAGCGATGAGCTCCTCCAAGGCAGCTGCGGTCCGGCGGTCGGCGCGGTCCCGCCGGCACCTGCGGGTGCGCAAGAAGGTGCACGGGACGACGGTGCGGCCGCGCCTGGTCGTCACCCGCTCGTCCCGGCACATCTCCGTGCAGGTGGTCGACGACACGACGAGCCGTACCCTGGTGTCCGCCTCCACTCTCGACGAGGGCGTCCGTGGCACCGACGGCGACAAGAAGTCGCGTGCCGCGGCGGTGGGCAGACTGGTCGCCGAGCGTGCCAAGGCGGCCGGAATTGACGCGGTCGTGTTCGACCGGGGTGGCAACCGCTACCACGGGCGCATCGCCGCGCTGGCTGACGCCGCGCGTGAAGGCGGGTTGCAGTTCTGATGCCAACACAGACGACAGACGTACGAAGCAGAGGGAGTCAGTAATGCCAGGAGCTCAGCGTCGTGGCGGCGCCGGCGGCCCGGGCGGAGACGCCGCGCGGCGCGATCGCCGGGACGGCGGCCGTGGCGGCTCCGGCGCACCGACGACGGCGTACCTCGAGCGGGTCGTCGCGATCAACCGTGTCGCCAAGGTCGTCAAAGGCGGCCGGCGCTTCAGCTTCACGGCGCTCGTCATCGTCGGCGACGGTGACGGCATGGTCGGCGTCGGCTACGGCAAGGCCAAGGAGGTGCCCGCAGCGATCGCCAAGGGTGTCGAGGAGGCCAAGAAGCACTTCTTCCAGGTGCCGCGGATCCAGGGCACCATCCCGCATCCGATCCAGGGTGAGAAGGCGGCCGGCGTGGTGCTGCTCAAGCCGGCGAGCCCGGGTACCGGCGTCATCGCCGGTGGACCGGTGCGGGCCGTCCTCGAGTGCGCCGGCATCCACGACGTGCTGTCGAAGTCGCTCGGCTCGTCCAACGCGATCAACATCGTGCACGCGACCGTCGCGGCGTTGAAGGGCCTGCACCGTCCCGAGGAGATCGCGGCCCGTCGCGGCCTTCCGATCGAGGACGTGGCCCCGGCCGCCATGCTGCGCGCCCAGGCGGGTGCACGCGCGGAGGCGGGCGCCCGCGCCGCAGGAACGGGTGGCTGACGTGCCGCGCCTGAAGATCACCCAGCGTCGCTCGCCGATCGGTGGCACGCACAGTCAGCGGGAGACGCTGCGCACGCTCGGCCTCAAGCGGCTGCGTGACGTTGTCGTCAAGGAAGACCGGCCGGAGATCCGCGGGATGGTCAAGACCGTCCAGCACCTGGTGTCGGTCGAGGAGGTCGAGTAACGCATGACGCTCAAGGTCCATCACCTGCGCCCGGCACCCGGAGCGCACAAGCCCAAGACCCGGGTCGGCCGGGGCGAGGGTTCCAAAGGCAAGACGGCGGGTCGCGGCACCAAGGGCACCAAGGCCCGCTACCAGGTGCCGGCTGCCTTCGAGGGCGGCCAGATGCCGTTCCACATGCGCGTCCCGAAGCTGAAGGGCTTCAAGAACCCGTTCCGCACCGAGTACCAGGTGGTCAACCTCGACAAGCTCACCGCGCTTTTTCCTGACGGCGGCGAGGTCGACCCTGACGTTCTGGCCGCGAAGGGCGCCGTACGCCGAGGCCAGCTCGTGAAGATTCTGGGTTCAGGTGAGATCACTGTGGCGCTGCAGGTCAAGGCGCACGGGTTCTCCGGCACTGCGCGGGAGAAGATCAACGCTGCGGGTGGCTCAACAACACAGCTGTAATTCTTCAGACTGTTACTGTCACATACCCGCGTGTGGTCGAGGAGGAGCGAGGCGTGCTCACCGCGTTCGGCAGGGCGTTTCGCACCCCGGACCTGCGTAAGAAGATCCTCTTCACGCTGGCCATCATGGGTCTGTTCCGGCTCGGCTCCGTGCTGCCCGCCCCCGGCGTCAACTACCAGGCTGTGCACGCGTGCGTCACGCAGACCAAGGACTCCTCGGTCTACGGCCTGATCAACCTGTTCAGCGGCGGTGCGCTGCTGCAGCTGTCGGTCTTCGCGCTCGGCATCATGCCCTACATCACCAGCAGCATCATCATTCAGCTGCTGGTCGTGGTCATCCCACGTCTCGAACGGCTCAAGGAGCAGGGTCAGGCCGGCCAGGCCAAGCTCACGCAGAACACCCGCTACCTGACGATCGCGCTCGCCATCCTGCAGTCCACCGGCATCGTCGCGCTCGCCCGAGGCAGCGTCCCGCGGCTGTTCGGCGGCGCCTGCACCAACCCGATCCTCTACTCCGAGTCGGTGTTCCGGATCACGGTCCTCGTCGCCGTCATGACCGCCGGCACGGCGTTCATCATGTGGCTAGGCGAGCTCATCACCGACCGCGGCATCGGCAACGGCATGTCGCTGCTGATCTTCACCTCGATCGCGTCGCGTTTCCCGAGCCAGGGATCGCAGATCCTTCAGACCAAGGGTGCCGCCACGTTCGTGATGGTGCTGATCCTGGGGCTCGCGATCATCACGCTGATCGTGTTCATGGAACAGGGGCAGCGGCGCATTCCGGTGCAGTACGCCAAGCGCATGATCGGCCGCCGGATGTACGGCGGCACGGCCACCTACATCCCGCTCAAGGTCAACCAGGCCGGCGTCATCCCGGTCATCTTCTCGTCGTCACTGCTCTATCTGCCTCAGCTGCTCTCGCAGGTCTGGAGCAGCAACACGACGTTCACCAACTTCGTGGCCACCTACTTCACCCGTGGCACCGAGTGGCCTTACATCCTCACCTACGGGCTGCTGACGATCTTCTTCACCTACTTCTACGTCGCCATCACCTTCAACCCGGTGGAGGTGAGCGACAACATGCGCAAATACGGCGGGTTCATTCCCGGCATCAGACCCGGGCGTCCAACCGCCGAATACCTCGAATACGTCCTCTCCCGGATCACGTTCCAGGGCGCGCTCTACCTGACCGCCGTCGCTGTCCTGCCGATCATCGCCATCGCGTTCCTGCCTGGCGGCAGCGCCGGCACCGGACAGTCCTTCCCGTTCGGTGGAACTTCCGTGCTCATCCTCGTTGGCGTGGGTCTCGACACCTCCAAACAGATCGAGAGCCAGCTGATGCTGCGCAACTACGAGGGCTTCCTCCGGTAGTGGCGGGCCGCCAATGAGGCTGGTCCTTGTAGGCCCTCCCGGCGCGGGGAAGGGGACTCAGGCTCAGTTCATCTCCGCGCACCTCGGAGTGCCGAAGATCTCGACCGGCGACATCTTCCGGGCCAACGTGAGCCAGGGAACCCCGCTCGGCCAGGAGGCGCGCAAGTTCATGGACGCCGGCGACCTCGTGCCGGACGAGATCACCATCGGCATGGTCCGGGACAGGCTGGCCGAGCCCGACGCCAAGAGCGGTTTCCTGCTCGACGGCTTCCCCCGCAACGTGCCGCAGGCCCAGACGTTCGACGCGCTGCTCGTCGAGGCCAGCACGCCGCTCGACGTCGTCCTCGAGCTGGTCGTCGACGACGACGAGGTGGTCCGCCGACTGTCCGGCCGGCGTACTTGTCGCAACTGCGGACACATCTGGCACATCGACTTCGATCCCCCCTCCAACGAGGGCACCTGCGACATCTGCGGCGGCGAGCTGTTCCAGCGAGACGACGACAAGCCGGAGACGGTGCGTCACCGGCTGGAGGTCTACTACGAGCAGACGTCGCCGCTCGTCGGCTACTACGCCGAAGCCGGAATCCTCGTCGGCATCGACGCGATGGGCCCGGTCGACGATGTCACCGATCGGGCGATCGCTGCCCTTCGTACGTACGACAAGTAGGCTTTCGGCCGGCGGGTGAGAAGAGTCCCATGATCCAGATCAAGTCCGAGGCCGAGATCGCGTCGATGCGCGAGGCCGGCCTCGTCGTGGGCCGGACACTGCACAAGCTGCAGGCGGCCGTCGCCCCCGGCATGACCACCGCCGACCTCGACGCGATTGCCGAGGAGTCGATCCGCGGCGAGGGGGCGGTCCCGTCGTTCAAGGGCTATCGCGGGTTCCCGGCCTGCATCTGCACGTCCATCAACTCCGAGATCGTGCACGGCATCCCCTCGGCCAAGGCAGTGATCCGTGACGGCGACGTCGTGTCGATCGACTGCGGCGCGATCGTCGACGGCTACCACGGTGACGCGGCGGTCACGGTGCCCGTCGGAACCGTGCGCCCCGAGCTGCTCGAGCTGCTCCGGGTCACCGAGGAGTCGCTGTGGCACGGCATCGCCGCGGCCCGGCTCGGTGGCAGGCTCATCGACATCTCCCGGGCCATCGAGGGCTACATCAGGTCGCAGAGCCACCCCGGTGGGGCGAGCTGGGGCATCGTCGAGGAGTACGTCGGACACGGGATCGGCACGGAGATGCACCAGGACCCGCAGGTCTACAACTACGTCGGCCGGCGGATGGCGCGTGGACCTGAGCTCGTGCGGGGGCTGGCGCTGGCGGTCGAGCCGATGGTCAACCTGGGCACCCGCAGCACCCGGGTGCTCGAGGACGGCTGGACCGTCGTGACCCAGGACGGCGCCCCTTCCGCCCATTTCGAGCACACGTTCACGCTCACGGAGGCCGGTCCGTGGGTGTTGACCGCCCTCGACGGCGGCGAAGCACGCCTGAAGGAGCTCGGCGCGCTGCGCCTCACCGGCTGAGCGCGCCGTACGCGCGATTTTGAGCCTGACCACTGCTGCCGTAGACTTTCCGGTTGGCCCATCAGGGCCGAGGTTCAACCACGCCTAGACACGAAATCCGGAGGACATGCCGAAGAAGGAAGGCGCCATCGAGATCGAGGGGCGCGTCGTCGAGCCGTTGCCGAACGCCATGTTCCGCGTCGAGCTCGCCAACGGGCACCGGGTGC
>JAVEEE010000201.1 GCA_030840615.1 Frankiaceae bacterium
GGCGTAGGTGGCTGCGCCGCTACCCATCGTCGCAGACGCGCCCGGCTGCGGTCCAAAGCCTGTGCGTCAGTGCCCGCGACCGTGGTCATCGTGGCCGTGGCCGTGGCCGTGGTCGTCGCCGTGCTCCTCGCCGTGCTCCTCGCCGTAACCGTGGCCGTGGCCGTGCCCCTGATGATGGCCGGGTCCGGACCGGTGGCCGTTTCCTTGACCGCGACCATGACTGTCACCTCGGCCATGCCCCGGAGAGGATGACGGCTGCTCGGCGCGCCCGCCGGTCGGAACCTTCCCGTGCTGGTGCGTCGGTCGCGCCGACGGACCGGCCGGCGGGCCAGGTCGCTGCGACGGCCGGCCGGTGCTCTGTCCACCCGCACCGTCCCGGTGCCCCGGGCGGTCCAGCTGTGGCTGGTGGTCAGGTCGCGCCGGCGTCGAAGGTGGCGCGGGGACGCGACGCGGCGGCGGGACGACCTGCGGTGTCGGTCGACCCCCACCAGATGCGGCGCCGGCCGCAACCGGATCGTCGCCGGGCTGGTGGCGGCGGGGCCCGACCGGCACCGTGATGACACCGGAACCGGGGCCGGGACTGATGACGGGGATGCCGCCTCCCGGCGCCGATCCGACGGTTCCGCGCCAGACCTGCAGGCCGGCACCGAGGACCACCGCCAGGCCCAGGGACGCCAGCACGATCAGGGCGACAACGGCGCTCCAGACTCGGGCCGGGACCGCCCGCAGCGCCGTCATTCGACTTCCCTTTCGTCCGGATGTACCGCCGCATAAGCAGCAGCCATCCAATACGGACTGTATCCGAGTCGTAACCCCACGTGTAGGGCCAGCTCCCGGATTCTGCGGCTTTCGCCCTGTTTGAGGGTATCGGCCGACCCCGCCGTCGGCATCGGCCGGGAAGGGCGTTTTCGCCCGCATCGGGTGATGGAAGGCTAACCTCCGGCCTTGATGGCGGACTGGCTCGTGTGGATGATCGTCGCCGGGGCACTTGCGGCTGCCGAGGTGATGACGCTCACCCTCGTGCTCGGGATGCTCGCCGTCGCCGGGCTGGCTGCTGCAGTGGTCGCGGGAATCGGCGCCCCCGCCGCCGTGCAGATCGGCGCGTTCGCCGGCGGGTCCGTCCTCCTGCTGGGTGTCGTAAGGCCCGTCGCCCGGCGGCACCGGCACATGCCGGTGGCGCTGCGGACGGGCACCGCGGCTCTGGTCGGGCGCCGTGGCATCGCCGTCACGGCGATCGACGGGACCAGCGGGCAGGTGCGTATCGGTGGCGAGACCTGGAGCGCCCGCTGCTACGACGACTCGCAGCTGATCCCGGCCGGCGCGGCTGTCGACATCGCCCAGATCGACGGCGCGACCGCCGTCGTCATTCCCTTGGAGTCCTCATGAGTGCAGCCTTGATCGCGGTCGCAGTCGTCGCGTTCGTCGTCCTGATCACGTTGGTCCGGACGGTGCGGATCGTGCCGCAAGCGACCGCCGGCATCATCGAACGGCTCGGTCGCTACCAACGGACGTGTACGCCGGGGCTCACCGTGCTCGTCCCGTTCGTCGACCGGATGCGGCCACTGCTCGACCTGCGCGAGCAGGTCGTGAGCTTCCCGCCACAGCCGGTCATCACGGAAGACAACCTCGTCGTAGGCATCGACACGGTCATCTACTTCCAGGTCACCGACCCGAGGTCGGCGACCTATGAGGTCGCCAACTTCATCCAGGCGATCGAGCAGCTCACCGTCACGACGCTGCGCAACGTCATCGGCGGGCTCGACCTCGAAGCGACGCTCACCAGTCGCGACCAGATCAACGGTCAGCTTCGCGGGGTGCTCGACGAGGCGACCGGCAAGTGGGGGATCCGCGTCAACCGCGTGGAGATCAAGGCCATCGACCCTCCGGTCAGCGTCAAGGAGTCGATGGAGAAGCAGATGCGGGCCGACCGGGAGAAGCGGGCAGTCATCCTGACCGCCGAAGGCCAGAAGCAGTCACAGATCCTCACGGCCGAGGGTGAGAAGCAAGCCGCGATCCTCACCGCACAGGGTGAGCGGGAAGCCGCGATCCTGCGCGCGGAAGGCGAGGCCAAGGCGATCGCCACGGTGTTCGCGGCGATCCATGAAGGTGCACCGGACCCGGCGCTGCTCGCCTACCAGTACCTGCAGACGCTGCCGCAGATCGCCAACTCGCAGGCGTCGCAGGTGTGGGTCGTGCCCAGCGAGCTGACGGCGGCACTGCAAAGCATCAGCACCGCGTTCAAGCCCAAGGAACGCTGACCGGTAACTTTCGCCCGTGAGCTTTCCGGAGCAGCTGCGCGCACGGATCGGCCGGGTCGGCGTCTGGAGTGGCCAGTTCGACTACTCCCCGGCGCCGGTCGTGCGCGACGCCGCGCGCGAGGTGCAGGACCTGGGCTATGGGGCACTGTGGACCGGGGAGGCCGTCGGCCGCGAGGTGCTGACCGCGGCTCAGCTGCTGCTCGCCGCGACCGACGATCTGGTCGTCGCGACCGGCATCGCCAACATCTGGGCGCGTGACGCACTGGCCATGGCGGCGGGGCAGCTGGCAGTCGGCGAGGCGTTCCCCGGCCGGTTCATCCTCGGCGTCGGCGTCTCGCATCAGCCGCTGCTCGACGTGCGCGGCCAGGACTACGGCAAGCCCTTGTCCTTCATGCGCGACTACCTCGGCGGGATGGACCACGGTTACGACGTCTACCGCGGCGTCGCACCGAGTCCGCGACCGCCGCGTGTTCTCGCGGCCCTCGGACCCAAGATGTTGGAGCTCGCTGCAGAGCACGCCGACGGAGCGCACACATTCTTCGTGCCACCGGAGCACACAGCCCGCGCCCGCGAGACGCTCGGAGCAGGCAAGCTGCTCGCGCCGGAGCAGGTTTGCGTCCTCGCGGCGGACGCCACCGTTGCACGGGAGATCGCCCGACGACACACGTCGTCCTACCTGCGGCTCGCCAACTACACCAACAACCTCAAGCGTTTCGGCTTCGACGGCGACGACTTCGCCGACGGCGGCAACGACCGGCTCGTCGACACGATCTGCGCCTGGGGCGATGTGGACGCCGTGGCCGCACGGGTGAAAGCGCACCTGGATGCCGGAGCAGACCACGTCGCGGTGCAGGTGCTCGTGGACGACCGGCGCGGACTGCCGCGCAAGGAGTGGGCCGAGCTCGCGCCGGCGCTCCTCGCGCTGTGATGGCGACGCTGTGAGCGCCTTCGCCGCCGCTACCACCGTGCGGCGCCGCAACGACGACACCACGTCGTACGACGTCGACCTCGACGCCGGCTGGTCGATCGGCGGCAAGCCCAACGGCGGCTACCTGATGGCCGTGCTCGCCCGCGCGGCGACCGACGCGGCCGGACGACCGCATCCCCTGGCCGTGAGCGGCCACTTCCTTCGGCCCCCCAACGGCGGGCAAGCCGAGGTGCGCGTCGAAGTCGTCAAGACCGGCCGGACGGTGTCCACGGTCCGCGCGACCTTGTGGCAGGACGACCGGCCGTGTCTCGACTCGTTGGTCACTGCCGGCGAGCTGGCCGGTGACCCGGTCGATTACGCGGGTGTCGCGGCGCCGGAACTGCCGTCGCCGGAGGAGTGCCGCAGCCGCGCCGAGGCACCGTTCCGCGTCGAGCTGCTCGACCATGTCGACGTCCGGCTCGACCCGGCGACAGCACCGTTCCCGCAGCCCAACGGTCGCCCGTTGATCCGCGGATGGATGCGCTTTCACGACGGCGCGGACGCCGACGCCATGGCGCTTGCACTTGCGGTCGACGCCATGCCACCAACGGTCTTCCACCTGCAGCGGTTGGGCTGGGCGCCGACCGTGGAGCTCACGTTTCTGTTGCGCGGATTGCCGGCGCCCGGCTGGCTCTCCTTCGAAGCCGTGGCCACGTTGCTCGCCGACGGATGGTTCGACGAGTCGGCAACCGTCTGGGACTCCACCGGCCGCATGGTGGCGCAGTCGCGCCAGCTCGCACTCGTCGGGCGCGGCTGAGCTCATGCACGATGGGCAGCGCGGCGATCCGGCTCGGCCGGCACCGCAACCCATGCCAGACGTGCTACGTCGGGTCGCCGACGCGGCGAAGGGTTTCCTGCCGCCGCTGGAGGCGGACGCGCTCTACGACGCGGCGTGGGCGATGGCGCCACAAGGCCCGTTGCTCGAGGTCGGCACCTACTGCGGGAAGTCTGCGGTCTATCTCGGCGCGGCCGCACAGCAGCGCGGTGGTCACGTGCTGACCGTCGACCACCACCGCGGGTCGGAAGAAAACCAGCCCGGGTGGGAATGGCACGACCCCGAACTGGTCGACCCGGCCGTCGGAGTCATGGACACGATGCCCTTCTTCCGCCACACGATGCACGCTGCCGGACTGGAAGATGTGGTGGTCGCCCTCGTCGGACGGAGCACGACGGTCGCGTCGTTGTGGTCGACGCCGCTCGCCCTGCTGTTCATCGACGGCGGGCATGCCGAGGAGCACGCGCAGAACGACTACGCCGGCTGGACGCCGTTCATCCAACCCGGTGGTGTCCTGGCGATCCACGACGTGTTCCCCGACCCCGCGGACGGCGGTCAGGCACCGTTCCACATCTACCTGCGAGCGCTCGACGACGGCTTCGTCGAAGTGCGCCACGTCGGATCGCTACGAGTGCTCCTCAAGCCCGACCGCTGACCCGCAACCGCACGCCGGGTCGGGGATGAGATCGACGCCGGTCGGCAACATGTCGGCGCGGAAGATGCCACTCCCCGGCGTCGTACGTGACAGCGCGTCAACAGCGAGCACCACGGCGGCCGCGGTCCACGTCGAGCGCTCATCGGGCCAGTTGATCTGTTGATGGAACTGCCATCCGGTCCAGTAGGAGCCATCGTCGGCGCGCAGGTGCTGCATGTCACTCAGCAACTGCAGGGCGATGTCGCGTTGGCCGACGGTGTCGAGGGCGAGAACCAGCTCTGACGTCTCCGCTCCCGTGATCCACGGCTGATCCGAGACGCACCGGGCGCCGAGCCCCGGCTCGACGAAGATCTCCCATCCGTCGCGGAGTCGTCGGCGTCCGGCGTCCGCGCGCACCGCGCCGCCGAGGTCCGGGTAGTACCAGTCCATCGAGAACCGGCTCTTGTCGAGGAACGCCTCCGGGTGCTCGGCGATGACGTGGGCAAGGCGGCCGGCATCGAGCTCCCAGTCAGGCTGCGGGTCGGCGACCCAGTCGGCAAGAGCGAGCGCGCACCGCAACGCCTGGTAGGTCGACGACGAGCCGGTGAGCAGGGCGTCGTCGGTCGTCAAGCCGTCGGCCGCCACGGACCAGCCGATCTCACCGCGCGCGGTCTGCCGGCTGATCACCCAGTCGACGGCGCGGTGCACCGCCGGCCACATTCGTTCGGCGAAGCCGTCGTCACCCGTGATCAGCAGGTGGTGCCAGACACCGACGGCGACGTAGGCGCACTGGTTGGTCTCGGCGGCGGCGTCCACGACGGTGCCGGCCGTCACCTTCGACGGCCACGTGCCGTCGGGCCGTTGGGTCACGCGCAACCACTCGTAAGCCCGGCGCGCTGCAGTCGTGAAACCTGCCGCCGACAGGGCCATCGCGCATTCGACGTGATCCCACGGATCCGTGTGCCCACCGACGAACCACGGAATCGCGCCGCTGGCCTCTTGCACGCCGGCGATCGAGGCCGCAGTCGCAAGGATGTCGTCGGCCGCCAGCAGTCCCGGCAGGGCCGGCGGGTCAGGCCGCAGCACTCGCGACTCCCACCACGGCCGGCTTGTCGGCGTACATGACCAAGCTCTTGCCGAGCAATGGATTGAGCGTCTGCTCGGCCGCACGCGTCAGCCACGGTTTCTTCATGATGTCCCACACCAGGACCTGGTGGTAGGCGCGCGACGGGAGGCTGTCGCGGCCGAGTGCACAGTTGAGCCACCAGTAGGGCGAGTGCAGTGCGTGCGCGTGATGGCGGCCCGCA
>JAVEEE010000218.1 GCA_030840615.1 Frankiaceae bacterium
CCCCGGGCAACGGGCACATCTACTACGCCGGCATGGAGTCGTTTTCGGGTCAGGCACCGCGGTTCTTCGCGGGCGACACCCCGCCGACGCAGGTGCCCAGCGAGCAGATCAGCATGCTGTTCGACTCCAACACGTCGGTGCCAGGCTCGGTGCAGGGCAACACCATCACGATCCACGTGCCATATCGAGTGTTCGCGGCCGCGAAGCGAGGCGCAACGCTCTACAGCGCGACCGCCTTCTCCGCCACAACCGCGGCCACGCTCGCGCAGAACCCGGTCGGGCTGTTCAACGTCGTCGACGCGACGGTGCCGTTCGACTACAAGCTGCACAGCGTTCGGTAGCTCGGTCTGGTCGCCACGCCGCCGCTCTGCTTGCATGGGCGGCGTGGCAACCAGCGCTGCCAACCTGCCGAGGCAGCCGCCGAACGGCCGGAGCCCCCACGTCGTCGCCGTCGTCGGCCCGACCGCCACGGGCAAGTCGGCCCTCGGTGTCGCCGTGGCACGTGCACTGGGTGGCGAGGTCGTGAACGCAGACTCGATGCAGCTCTATCGGGGCATGGACGTCGGCACGGCGAAGCTGACCGAGGCCGAACGCGGTGGCGTCACCCACCACCTGCTCGACGTCTGGCCGGTGACCCGTGCCGCGTCCGTCGCCGACTACCAGCAGGACGCGCGCACCTGTGTCGACGACCTGCTGGTGCGTGGGGTGGTGCCGGTCGTGGTCGGCGGTAGCGGCCTCTACGTGCGGGCGCTGTTCGACCGGCTGGAGTTCCCGGGCACCGATGATGCGTTGCGCGCGGACCTGGAGTCGGAGCTCGCGACAGTCGGGGCCGCCGAGCTGCATCACCGGCTCGCTGCTGCGGATCCCGCCGCTGCGGCCGCGATCCAGCCCGGCAACGGCCGTCGCATCGTGCGCGCCCTCGAGGTGATCCACCTCACCGGACGGCCGTTCACTGCCGCCCTCCCGGCGTACGACGCCGTGTACGACGTCGTGCAGCTCGGGCTCGACCTGCCCGCACAGGAGCTCGACGGCCGGGTCGACGTCAGGGTCGAGCACATGTTTGCCGCGGGGCTGGTCGACGAGGTTCGCGGGCTCGAGCGAGCCGGCCTGCGCGACGGTCGGACCGCTTCGCGGGCGCTCGGATACCAGCAGGTCCTGGCCATGCTGGACGGCGCGCTCACCGAGGCCGCCGCGCGGACCCAGACGGCGCAGGCCACCCGCCGGTTCGTTCGCCGGCAGCGGTCGTGGTTCGGCCGGGATCCGCGGATCCACTGGCTGCAACCGGGGCCGGAACTGCTCGCCGACGCGCTCGCTGTTCTCGAGGCCGCCACGCCGGGCTGCGAAACCTAGCCCGTTCGGGCCATTCAAAACCAAGGACATAGCAACGCAGACTGCGCGCAGGAGCCCACCTTCGCGGAGGCGTCATGCCCAGCCTGGATCTGGACATCGTCCCAGCGCTCAGTCGCGCGCTGGATGACGACGCACTCGTCCTGCACTTCCAGCCCGAGGTCGACCTGGCCAGCGGCGCGGTCGTCGGCATGGAGGCGTTGCTGCGATGGCAGCACCCCCAGCGCGGGCTCTTGTGGCCGGGCGACTTTCTCGCTGTCGCTGACGGTGCGGGGCTGTTGCCCGCTCTCGGCTGGTGGGTGCTCGAGCGGTGTGCCGCCGAGCTGGAGAGCTGGCGGCCGCTGCCACCGACGGTTGACGGCGCGGCCCGCCAGCTGTGGGTCAACATCTCCGGGTCCCAGCTGCTGGAGCCGGACTTCGTCGAGCGGGTCGCGGCGCTCGTGCAGGACAGTGCGTTGCCTCCCGGCGTTCTCGGCCTCGAGGTGACGGAGGAGGGACTTGCGGTCGGGAGCAAGGCGGCACCTGCGCTGCTGGAGGCCCTGCGCGACGCCGGCGTCGCGCTGGCTGTCGATGACTTCGGCACGTGGTACTCGTCGCTCGGCACGTTGGGCGAGCTGCCGCTGGAAGCCGTCAAGCTCGACCAGTCGTTCGTCCGCGGCGTCGGGTCCGACCTCGAAGGCGACGGGATCGTCTCGTCGGTCATCGAGCTCGCCCACGCGCACGGGGTACGTGTCGTCGCCGAGGGCGTCGAGTCCTGGTCGGAAGGTGCCCGCCTGTGCGAGCTCGGCTGCGACCGGGCCCTCGGCTACCTCTTCAGCGGACCCCAGCGCGCCCAGCAGGCGCGTCTCATGTTGGCCCACGGCACCGGCTGGCAGGGCGCCGGCCGCGTTCCGGTGCCCCGCGACCGTCGGACGCTGCACCGGCTCTAGCCGACCGGGCCCCGTAACCTGGTGCTGTGCGGTTTGTGAAGGGGCACGGCACCGAGAACGACTTTGTCGTGCTGCCCCCCGGAGCCGGTCCGGCCGAGCTCGGTGCCGGCTTGGTCCGCGCGCTGTGCGATCGGCGCCGCGGTATCGGTGCGGACGGTGTGCTCCGGGTCGTGCCGGTCGATGCTCACGGCGGCGGCGACCCCGACGTGCGCTGGCTCATGGACTATCGCAATGCGGACGGCGGCATCGCCGAGATGTGCGGCAACGGCATCCGCGTGTTCGCCCGGTTCCTGGTCACAGAAGGCCTCGAGCAACCGGGTCGACTGCGCATCGCGACTCGCGACGGCGTCAAGACCGTCGACGTGCCGGTGGTCGGTGACGTCACGGTCGACATGGGTGTCGCCACACCCCTGCCGGACGCCAAGGTGCAGCTGGCGACGGGGCGCTACGACGGGATCGGCTGGTCGATGGGCAATCCGCACCTCGTCGTGCTCGACGTGGCCGACGTCGCGGCGATCGACCTCACCAGTGCGCCGACACCCGATCCGGTCGAGGCGTTCCCGGACGGGGTCAACGTCGAGTTCGTGCAGCGCCTCGACGACCGGCGGGTGCGCATGCGGGTGCACGAGCGCGGGGTGGGTGAGACGAGGTCGTGTGGCACCGGCGCCTGTGCGGCCGCGGTCGCGGCCATGGCCCAGCGGGCGGAGCGGACGTCCTACGACGTCGAGGTGCCGGGCGGCACCCTCCAGGTCGAGTGGAAGTCGGACGGCGCGGTGCTGCTCACCGGCCCTGCCGTACTGGTGGCCGAAGGTGAGGTCGACGAGCGACTTGCCCGCAGCTGACGACCACGGTTTCGACGACGTCATCGAAGCCAATGCCCGCTACGCCGCGGGTTTCGGGCTCTCCGGACTGCAGCCGCGGGCTGCGCGCGGCCTCGCGATCGTCACGTGCATGGACTCCAGGATCGAGCCGCTGTCGATGCTCGGGCTCGCCCCCGGCGACGCGAAGATCCTGCGCAACGCGGGCGCACGGGTCACTGACGACGTGGTGCGCAGTCTCGTGCTCGCTCGGCACCTGCTGGCGGTCGAGCGAGTCATGGTCGTCGCGCACACGCAGTGCCGGATGGCCGGCGGGACCGAGGACGACGTGCACGAGTCGATCCGGGCGGCCGGCGGGGGCGACACGCGCGAGCTGACCTTTCTGGTCGCCACCGACCAGATGCAGACGCTGCGTGACGACGTGCTCCGCGCCCGGTCCTCCCCACACCTCTCGGGCGCCGTCGTCGGCGGGTTCCTCTACGACGTCGAGACCGGTCGGGTCGGCAGGGTCTGCTGAGCGGGTGGCACCCCGATATCGCGTGACCGGACGGGCGATATCCGCGCGACGGGACGGGCAATCGCGTGCCACGATCGGGATGAGCCGGGAGCTCCCGGGCGTTGTAAGGACCGTATGACCACATCTCCCACGCCGTTCGAGGCTGCCGCCACGGCACCCGACGACGATCTCGACGCTGCTGCCATCGAGCTCTACGACCTTCCGGACGAACGGGAGAGTGACGCCCGGGTCGAGCTGGAGCTGGAGGCCCGGCGCGGGTTGCGTCGCGTCGCCGGCATCACCACCGAGCTCGAAGACGTCACTGAGGTCGAATACCGCCAGCTGCGGCTCGAGCGTGTCGTCCTCATCGGCGTCTGGACCACCGGCACGCTCGACGACGCGGAGACGTCGCTCCAGGAGCTGAAGGCGCTCGCGGAGACGGCCGGCTCGCTGGTGCTGGAGGGCCTCGTGCAGCGCCGCGACCGGCCCGACCCGGCGACCTACGTCGGATCCGGCAAGGCGCGGGAGCTGCGTGACATCGTCGTCGCGACCGGCGCCGACACCGTGGTCTGCGACGGCGAGCTGACGCCCGGGCAGTTGCGGCAGCTCGAAGACGTGGTCAAGGTCAAGGTGATCGACCGCACCGCCCTGATCCTCGACATCTTCGCCCAGCACGCACGCAGCCGTGAAGGCAAGGCCCAGGTGGCTCTCGCGCAGATGGAGTACATGCTTCCCCGCCTGCGCGGCTGGGGCGAGTCGATGTCCCGGCAGGCGGGTGGACGGGTCGCCGGTGGCGGCGGCATCGGCACCCGCGGTCCGGGCGAGACCAAGATCGAGACCGATCGACGCCGGATCCGGACCAAGATGGCCAAGCTCCGCCGCGAGATCAAGGGCATGCGCACTGCCCGCGACGTCAAGCGACAGGAGCGCCGTCGCAACGCCGTCCCGAGCGTGGTCATCGCCGGCTACACCAACGCCGGCAAGTCCTCGTTGCTCAACCGGCTCACCGGGGCCGGCGTACTCGTGGAGAACGAGCTGTTCGCGACGCTCGATCCGACGGTACGACGCAGCGAGACCCCGGATGGGCGTGCCTTCACGCTGGCCGACACGGTCGGCTTCGTCCGCCATCTGCCGCACCAGCTCGTCGAGGCGTTTCGCTCTACCCTCGAGGAGGTCGCGGGTGCAGACCTCGTGCTGCACGTGGTCGACGGCTCGCACCCCGACCCGGCCGGCCAGCTGGCTGCGGTCCGTGAGGTGCTCGCCGACATCGACGCGGCCGAAGTGCCCCAGCTCGTGGTGGTCAACAAGGCCGACCTCGCCGATCCGGCGTTCTTGCGCCGCCTGCGCGAGGCCGAGCCTGACGCCCTCATCGTGTCCGCGAAGACGGGTGAGGGACTCACGGCGCTGCGCGACAGCATCGCCGCGGTCTTGCCCTCACCGGACGTCGACGTCGACCTGCTCGTGCCTTACGAGCGTGGAGATGTCGTCGCGAGAGTGCACGCCCACGGCACCGTGGTCACGGTTGACCATCTCGACCACGGCACCCGGCTGCATGCTCGAGTGCCAACGTGGATGGTGGCCGAAGTAGCCCAATTCGGCACATCCGCATCCACCCTCTGAGCCACCGATGTAGTCCGGGTTAGCCATTCACACTTTCGGCTCGGACTGGTCGAATTGACGCATTCGACGCAGTGCACCCCCGAGCGAAGGTGGCGATCCGGTGAACGACGTCACTCATCCTGCCCGCTCCTGGTCGCGGCTGCGCCCCTTGTCGGGCGTTGTCCTCTTTGTCGCCGCTGCCCTCGCGGTCGCCGCCTGCTTCGTCACCCGCCATGTCGTCGCGGACCAGGAGCACAAGCTGCTCAAGCAGCGGACCGACGAGGCGAGCCTCTACCTGTCGAGTGCACTCACATCCATCCAAGGCACGTTCGGTTCGCTGGCGGCCGCGACCGCCGGAGACGGCGGGACTCAGGCGTTCGTCGCGAGCGCGAACCTCGCCGTCAAGGTTCCCAACAGCTTCACCACGATCGCTCTCATCAGCACCAAGAGCAGCAACCCGCAGGTGCTGGCCTTCGGCGGCAAGGACATGGGCGACCTCGGGGCCGCCCGGGTCGCCGCTGTGCAGAAAGCCGCCAGTACCGAACGTGCCAACGGGCTTGCCCAGCTCGCGCCGACCTCTGTGTTCAAGGCCGGCGGACCTGCCTCGCACGTCGGCTTCGCCTATGCGGCGCCGGGCCTGCCGGACCAGGTGGTCTACGCCGAGTTCGACGTGCACCCCGAGGTCTCGAGCCCGGCGACGTCCGGTGCGCCGTTCAGCGAGCTCGAAGCCGCTGTCTACGCCGGCCCGCGGGTTGACGCCAACCAGCTGATCCTCTCCTCCGCGCCCGTCGACGACGTGCCGCTACGTGGCGACATAGCCAGCGCCAAGTCCGCGGTCGGCGTCGGCAGCTGGTTCCTTGTGGCCAAGGCCAAGCACCCGCTCGTCGGATCCGTCGCGGTCTGGGCGCCGTGGTTGCTGCTCGCCGGCGGTCTGCTGGCCGCGATCCTCGCCACCGGGATCGTCGAGACGCTGTCCCGGCGACGGGAGTACGCGCTCGGACTCGTCGCCATTCGCACCCAAGAGCTGGAGCGGTCGCTCACCGACCTCGCCGCAGCGCACGAGCAGCTGGTCCGGCAGGAACGGCTGGCGGCGATCGGTGAACTGGCCTCCACGGTCGGCCACGAGCTGCGCAACCCGCTCGGGGTCATCAACAACGCGGTCTATCTGCTGCGCAACGACTTCGGCCCGGAACCGAGTGAGGCCGCGCTGCGCCATCTCACGACCGCCGAACGAGAAGTCTCCGCCGCCACGGTGATCGTCTCGGACCTGCTCGAGTTTGCCCGCCAGCGTCAGCCGGTCATCGAAGACGTCGACGTGACTGCTCTGGCCCACGAGGTGTTCTCGGTCATGCCGCCGCCGGCGGGCGTGACCGTCTCGCTCGACACCGGCAAGGGACCGCTCGTCGTTCCCGCCGACCGCGACATGATCCGGCAGGTGTTGATCAACTTGATCGGCAACGGCTACCAGGCGATGCCCGACGGCGGGGCGCTCGCCATGCAGGTCGAAGGTGCTGACAGCTACGTGCGGTTGCGGGTGCGTGACACCGGCACCGGAATGACCGACGAGGTCCGCGCACGGTTGTTCGAGCCGTTCTTCACGACCAAGGCTCGAGGAGTCGGTCTCGGGCTCGCTGTCAGTCGTCGCATCGTGGACGCTCACGGTGGCGACATCAGCGTCGACAGCACCGTCGACGTCGGCACGGAGTTCACCGTCGTACTGCCTGTCATCGTCGCACCTCGCGTCGCCGACTCCAGCGAGTCCCGCAACCATGAATCGCGTAGCAGCGAAGTGATGCAGTGACGGCCGTCCTGATCGTCGACGACGAGCCCGGGATGCTCGAGACCCTCGGTGAGATTCTCGACGCGGCCGGCTACGTCGTGACCGCGGTCGGCGACGGCGACACGGCGCTGGCCGAGATCCGCACGGGCGCCTACGACCTTGTGGTGATGGATGTGCGGATGCCCGGTCGCGACGGCGTCTCGGTCCTGATCGACTCCGGCGCCCCGCCACCGCCGGTCATCCTCATGACGGCGTTCGCGGTGGAGGAGCGGCTCCGCGAGGCCCGCGCCGCCCGCGTCCACGCGGTGGTGCGCAAGCCGTTCGCCGCGGCATACATGCTCGACCTCGTCGCCTCGGCGGTCGCCGCATGAGTGGACCGAGCATGACGCGCGAGGGAGTCAGCGGCAGCGAACCGGGCCGCTGGCGGGTGCTCGTCGTCGACGACGACGCCGGCATGCGCGAGACGCTGACGGACATCCTGGCGGAGAAGGCGATCACCGCGGTGACCGCATCGACGGCAGCAGCAGCCGAAGCGTTGATGCGCGAGGGTGAGATCGCCCTGGCCATCGTCGACCAGCGGCTGCCCGACGCGGTCGGCATCGAGCTGGCCGAGCGGCTGAAGGCGCTCGACGAGGACTTGCCGGTGCTGCTGATGACCGGCTACGCGTCCGCGGAGATCGCGATGGCTGCCGTGGGCAAGGTCGAGGACTTCCTCGTCAAGCCGGTCCGCCCCGAACACGTCGTCGCCTCGGTCAACAACGGGCTCGATCGACGCTGGCTGCG
>JAVEEE010000230.1 GCA_030840615.1 Frankiaceae bacterium
CGGACCGGCGCGCTCGTCGGCGCCGGTGCGGTCGTGCCCAACGACATGGAGGTGCCGGCCGGTGCGATGGCCCTCGGCGTACCGGCCAAGATCCGTGCGAACGCCGTGCCGCCCGGGGCATTCACGGTGAACGTCGAGAGCTATGTCGCGAACGGCAAGCGTTACCGCCAGGATCTCCGTCGTCTTGACTAGTGGGGCATCGCCCCCACTGGACGGGGGTAGGTCGCGATCATGGCGCTGATCGGATACTTCCTGTCATCGGAGGAACACCCCGGTAGCGAGCTGGTGAAGGGTGCGGTGCTGGCCGAGCGGGCCGGCTTCCCGGCTGCGTGGATCTCCGACCACTTCCACCCGTGGCTCGACGAGCAGGGGCACAGCCCGTTCGTCTGGTCGGTGCTCGGCAGCATCGCCGCGTCGACCGAGCGACTAAGGGTGACGACCGCCGTGACAGCGCCGACGGTGCGCATCCATCCCGCAGTCATCGCCCAGGCCGCGGCCACGACCGCTGAGCTGTTCGGCCAGGTGGGCGGCCGGAGCCGGTTCGACCTCGGCGTCGGCACCGGTGAGGCGCTCAACGAGCACATCCTCGGCGACCACTGGCCGATCCCCGAGGTGCGGCTGTCGATGCTCGAGGAGGCCGTCGCGCTGATCCGCGAGCTGTGGAAGGGTGCGACCGTCGACCACGACGGCGAGCACTACGTCGTCGAGAACACGCGCATCTACACGTTGCCGTCGACGCTGCCGGACATCCTGGTCTCCGGCTTCGCACCGAAGTCGATCGCGCTCGCCGCCAAGATCGGCGACGGGTTCATCACGACGCAGCCCAACGCCGACCACATCGCGGACTACCGCCGTCAGGGTGGCCGAGGGCCGACGCAGGCGGCGGTCAAGGTGTGCTGGCACGAGGACAAGCAGCAGGCCGTGAAGATCGCGCACAAGACGTGGCGCAACTCGTTCGTCCCCGGTCAGCTGTCACAGGACCTGCCGACTCCGACGCACTTCGACCAGGCCAGCGAGCTCGTCACCGAGGAGATGGTGGCGGAGAAGGTCACCTGCGGCACCGACCCGGAGGAGCACCTCGCCGCCGTCAAGGAATACGTCGACGCCGGCTTCGACGAGGTCTACGTCGCGCAGATGGGGCCGGACCAGGAGGGCATGATCCGCTTTTACGAGCGCGAGGTCCTCCCCCGCCTCTAAGTCACTGGTGCGGGCCGGGGCCGTCAGTGGGGCAGGTCGAGTCGGTACGCACCCCGCCCGTGCGTCGCCGCGAACAGCACCCCGGCGCTCTGCGACAGCGTGATTCCGTAGACGGCAACCCGTGGCAGTCCCGTTCCGGCGACAACCCAGTGCGTGGCGCCCGCGGGCAGACGCAGCAGACCGAAGTCGGTCGCTGCGTACACGTCACCGGTCGCCCCGAAGAGCGCGATCCCGGTGACCGGCTGATCGCCGATGTCGTAGGACCGGTCGACGAACGTCGCGGTGTGGTGCTGGCGGTCGAACCGGGCCTCCAGGACGTGCTGCGGGGTGTTCGGCGTGTAGGCGCCGTAGCCGGAGTAGGAGATCCATGCATGGTCGGGATCGGCCGGGTCGACCGCGATGCCGGAAACGAACCGTCCGGGTGTCGACGGCGTGTCGATGCGATAGAAGTGCGCGCTCTTCGTGTCGACGTCGTTCGACACCCAGAGCCGTCCGACCCGGGTCGCCGCCCACAGGGTGCCTCTGTCGCTGGGTGCGCGCTCGGTCGCGACGACGAACTGGCCGCCGCGGTCG
Source organism: Frankiaceae bacterium (assembly GCA_030840615.1). Lineage (GTDB taxonomy): Bacteria > Actinomycetota > Actinomycetes > JAFAQI01 > JAFAQI01 > JAFAQI01. Next base: position 1,771 of record JAVEEE010000230.1, read on the forward strand.
TTGACCGAGCCGGTCGTGAGGTTGTTGCCGATCGGCTCCCAGTCACCGCACGGCGCCCCGTCTCGATGCAACGAGTTGCAGTGTGCCTCGAGGTATGCCGGGTCGCCGCCGTTGTCGTTCGTCTGCCAGACGTGTTCGAGGCCGATGAACGCCCGGCCGCCGACCACCGGATCCGCGGTGAACGGCACGTAGAACGATCGAGCTTCCCTGCTCGCCTGCAGCGGGTCGTAGATCGCCAGCCACTCGTCCGGGTTGGTGCTGTGGAAGTTCACTTCCGGGGTTGCGTCGTAGTAGTTGTGGTAGCGCGTGGTGGTGTGCGCGATGTCGTAGCCGGACTGGCCACCGTCGCCACCCACGCTCTCGGACCATGTCGGTGAGCCCGTGTAGCTCCACGTGCCGTTGTCCTGCGTCCCGCCGAGCAGACTGCCGGTCGGGTTCGACGGGTTGAACGACAGCGACTGGAACTGCATCGTGTTGAGTCCGTCGTTCAGTGGCGTGATCGCCTGCGGGATCGCTCGGAGCAACCGCTGGCAGTCGGTCAGGTCCGCGGGCGCGAGCGGGTTGCCCGATCCCTGCGGGTAGTCACGGGCTGAGCAGGCTGCAGACCGGTCGACAGGCGCCCGCAGGTCGATCCGGACGACGCCGCCGTCCGAGCCGACGAAGGCGATGCGCGGGTCCGCGGAGTCGAAGACCACGGCGTGCTGGTCGGGGTGGATGCCCTTCGTGACCGGGTAGCTCGGCGCGCCGGCGAGGGTGGCGCTCATGTCCGCCCATGTCACGTCGTCCGCGACCTGCGTGGCGGCGTTGGTGGAACGGATGACACCGCGCCCGTTGGAGCGCGGCGGCAGGCCCGCGTAGGCGACAAGCTCGTCGTAGTTCATCGAGCCGCCGAGCCACAGCTGTCCGGCGAACCCACTACCGACACCCGGCTGGCTGGCGGGGCTGCTGACGAAGTCGTCGTATCCGCACTGACCGTTCTGGCAGTAGTTGTAGGCGAGGAAGCCGTTGGTGCCGTTCTGCGTGTTGGACAGCTCGGTCCAGCCTGCGTTGGAGTAGCCCGTGCCCGACGAGCCGGCGATCGAAGCCGCGTCATTGGTGCGCCAGACGCGCGCGATGCCAAGGTCGTCGGAGGCGTCGCCGAGATAGATGCGGGTCTTGCCGCCGCCCGCGTTGACCGCGTCCAGCTCGGTGCGGTCGCCGAACGTGTCGAGCGGGTTCAAGGTCTGGAAGATCTGCCGCCAGTTGATGCCACCGTCGGTCGAGCGCCACGCGCCGTAGCCGACGACGCCCGCATAGAGCGTGTTGGCCGAGTTCGGATCGAACTGCAGCTTGGTGATGCCGCCCTGGAACCAGTCGGAACCTCCCGAGGCCGGGCTCGGGTTGGGGGGCGTCTTGCTCTGCAGGTCGCTGGAGAGGGTGAACGAGCTGCCGCCATTGGTGGACCGGTAGACACCCAGGGCCGGGGCGTTCGGCGGGGTACGCCGGCCGCCGTTGACGCCCGACGAGCCGTGCCGGGCAACGTCGGTGCCGATGACGATGGTGTTGGGGCTGCCGCTGCGGATCACGATCGCGCCGATCGACCGGTTGGTCGCCACGGAGGCGGAGCCGGGGACGAGCGCCCACGTCTGCCCGCCGTTGGTGGTCTTGAACAGACCGAGACCGGCTTCGGAGTCACCGGAGCCGTTGGGCTCGCCGGACCCGGCGTAGAGCGTGCTGCCGGTTGCGTCGTTGGGGTCGATGGCGAGCGAGCCGAACGCGTTGGTGGGCAGGTCAACCGGCGGCGCGATCCAAGCCGGGTGGGCGGCGAGTGCGTTGTTGGTGCGCCAGATGCCGCCGCCCGCGGCTGCGACCCAGAGTCGGCACGGGGCGCCGGATGGCGCCGTGGACTTGCCGCAGTTGGGGTCGATGGCGAGGGCGGTGACCCGGCCGGACTCCTGAGTGGTCGGGCCGGATTGCGTGGCGTAGTCGTAGAACTGAGAGGCCTGCCCCGTGACGTTCGGAGTCACCGGACCCAGGGCCTGCCAAGCACCGGGTGCCGCCGCGACTGCCGCCTGGTAGGCCTGCTCGGTCGTGAATGACCCCCGCGACGCCTTGTTGGACTTGGCGTCGAAAGACTTGCCGCCCTTCTTGGCGAGGCGATCGTCGACGTAGGTGCGCGGATAGGCGCGGTTGGCAACCTGCTCGGCCGCCGGGCTGTCGTCACCGCGGCGTTCGGCCTCACCGCCGAGGCCGTTCTGCCCTTCGAACAGCGCTTCCTTCCGCGGGTCGAAATAGGTCCCGGTGACGTGACCGGCCTGTCCCGCGCCGGTGCGTGTCAGGCCCATGCTCGACACGAACGCCAGGGCGAGTAGCACCGCAACGAACAGTGCCGGCCGGCGGGGAACTCGTGTCATCGGGACCTCCGGGTCTCCACGCCCGGCCGCGCTCCTCGTCGGAGCCTGCCGACCCAGGCGGTGTCAGTGCGCGCAGCGTAACCGGGTTTGTCCTGGTCGCAAGCCCGAATGGCGCAACGGCGTACCCTTTCCCGAACGCCGTTCGGTTCGACCGTGCGAGGGGTGCGCCCGTGGACTTCCGTGACACGCCGGAAGAGGCAGAGTTCCGCCGTGAGCTCCGGCAATGGCTGACCGGCAGCCTGCCGGACGACTGGACCGAACGCGCCCCCACCGTGGGCCGTTTCGACGTCGACACCAGCCGAGCCTGGAGCAAGCGGCTCTACGACGCCGGCTATGTGGGCCTGACCTGGCCGAAGGAGTACGGCGGCGGCGGCGCGCCGTACACCCACCAGGGGATCTTCCTCGAGGAGACCGCGCGGATCGGTGCGCCGGACCACATCGGCGGCATCGGGCTCGGCATGGCCGGGCCGACCATCATCGCCTGGGGTAGCGAGGAGCAGAAGAAGCGTTACCTCGCTCCGCTGCTCTCCGGCGAAGAGGTGTGGTGCCAGGGCTTCAGCGAGCCCGGCAGCGGCTCCGACCTCGCCGGCGCGAAGACACGCGCGGTGCTCGACGGCGACGAGTGGGTCGTCAACGGCCAGAAGGTCTGGTCGTCGTGGGCGCACATCGCCAACTGGTGCATCCTCGTCGTGCGCACCGACCCGGAAGCGGAGAAGCATCGCGGGCTGTCCTACCTGCTCGTCGACATGCACGCCCCCGGCGTCGACGTGCGGCCGCTCAAGCAGATCACCGGTGATCCGGAGTTCAACGAGATCTTCTTCACCGATGTGCGGGTGCCCCGCGAGTCGATGCTCGGCCAACCCGGTGAGGGTTGGAACGTCGCGATGACGACGCTGCTGCACGAACGCGGCACGTTGGGCTTCGCCCTGACCGCCGCACTCGAACGCCAGCTGCGCAACCTGATCCGGCTGGCCAAGCTGCCGACACCGGACGGACGGATACCTGCCGACGACCCCGTCATCCGCGACGAGATCGCGCAGGAGTGGATCGACCTGCAGGCATTGCGGTTCACGAACTATCGCTCCCTGACCACACTCGCCAAGACCGGCGTCCCCGGCCCGGAAGGCTCGGTCGCCAAGCTGCACTGGTCCGAGACCAACCAGCGACTGACGAAGCTCGCCCTCTCACTGCAGGGGCTCGCGGCGCAGCTCGACGGCGAGGGCGGCATCTGGGACGGCTTCTGGCAGTACCAGCAGCTGCGCTCGCGCGGCAACACGATCGAGGCCGGAACGTCGGAAGTGCTGCGCAACATCATCGCCGAGCGTGTCGTCGGCCTTCCCCGCTCGCGCTAGCGAGCTTCAGACAATCCGGAGCAGGAGAGAGATGGACTTCGCGTTCTCTGAGGAGCAGGAGCTGCTCCGCGCCGCCGCCCGCGACTACCTCGCCGATCGCTGGCCGAGCGACCACGTCGTCACCACCGCCGACGCCGAGCCGTCGTTCGACGGCAAGGTCTGGCGTGAGCTGGCCGACCTCGGCTGGCTCGACCCGTCGCTCGGGCTCCTCGAACACGCCGTGATCGCCGAGGAGACGGGTTTCGCCCTGCTTCCCGCACCGTGGTTCTCGACGACCGCCCTCGCCGGGCCGGTCCTCGACGCACCGTTGCAGGAGCGCGTTGCCGCCGGCGAGCGAGCCGTCACCCTCGCCTGGGCCGAGCCCGCTTCGTGGACCCTTCGCGGCCAGCGGTCCTCGGTGCGCGCCGACGGTGACCGGCTGACCGGCAGCAAGGTGCCGGTGGCTGATCTCGCGTCGGTCACCGACGTCGTCGTCGTCGCTGCTGACGGGCTCTACGTGGTCGACCTCGTCGAGCACCCCGACGTCGTCGTACCGCTGTCCACGACCGACCGCACCCGACGGCTCGGTGAGCTGCGTCTCGATGGCACGCCTGCGCGCCGGCTCGACGCCGGCCTCGATCGCCTCGACGACGTACGCCGGCGCGCGCTTGCCTTGGCGGCCTGCGAGGCAGTCGGCGTCTCACAGCGCGCGATGGACCTGGCGGCTGAGCACACCAAGACACGCCAGCAGTTCGGCCGGGTCATCGGCACCTACCAGGGCGTGTCACACCAGGTGGCCAACATCTATGTCGCCCTGCAGCTGAGCCGCTCGCTCGCCTACTGGGCCGCGTGGGCAGTCAGCGAGGGCGATCCGGAGCAGGAAACGGCAGTGGCGGCGGCGAAGGCATTCGCGACGGAATCCGCCGTGCTGGCGTGCGAAAGCGCGATCCAGGTCCACGGTGGCATCGGCTTCACCTGGGAGCACGTGCTGCACCGCTACTACAAGAGGGCCCAGTGGCTCGAGGCCTTCGAGGGATACGGTCGGCTGCATCGGGCGGCGGTCGCAGCGGCGATCCTCGACGGGAACGGCACGGAGGTAGCGGCGTGATTCAGCTTTCGAAGGTCCTCTACACAGCGCGCGCCACGGCCGAAGGTGGCCGCGAGGGTCACACGGCGAGCAGCGACGGCAAGCTCGACGTGAAGCTGATCCCGCCCGCGGAGATGGGTGGGCCCGTCGACGGCGCCGGGACCAACCCCGAGCAGCTGTTCGCGGCGGGCTACGCA
>JAVEEE010000424.1 GCA_030840615.1 Frankiaceae bacterium
GCCCAGAAGCGCGCGGGCAAGAAGGGCAAGAAGGGCAAGGGCGGCGGCCGTCCGGCCCGGCCCGCCGGCATGCCGCGCCTGCCGGGCGGCCTGCCCGGTGGCCTGCCCGCCGGGTTCGACCCGTCGACGCTGCAGCTGCCGCCGGGCATGAAGCTCCCGCCGGGCCTGGCACCCGACCTGTCCAATCTCAAGCTGCCGCCCGAGCGCTGACCGGCCGCGGCCGGATCTCTGGCAGAATGGCTACGAGCACTCGCCGGGCTCGGGCCCTCTACCTGTCTCCGGCGTGTCCCGGGAACGCACCCGACCGCAACCCCACGTGGCACGCCGGCCCGCCCACCTCACGCAGACCTGGAGAACGCACCCTCGTGGCCACCAAGATCCGACTCATGCGCCTGGGCAAGATCCGCGCCCCCTACTACCGCATCGTCGTCGCCGACTCGCGCACCAAGCGTGACGGCCGCGTGATCGAGACGATCGGCAAGTACCACCCCAAGCAGGACCCCTCGTTGATCGAGGTCGACTCCGACCGCGCGCAGTACTGGCTCGGCGTCGGCGCGCAGCCGACCGAGCCGGTCGCCGCGATTCTCAAGATCACCGGTGACTGGCAGAAGTTCCGCGGCGAGCCCGCTCCCGAGCAGGGCGTGCGGATGGCCGCGCCGCGACCGGACCGCAAGGCAGTCTTCGAAGCGGCGGCGAAGGAGTCGCTCGAGGACGCCGCCAAGGCAGCCAAGCCGGCCGCCAAGAAGGCGGCGGACAAGCCTGCCAAGAAGGCCGCTGCCACGGTTGCGGCCCCGGACGCCGCGGCCCCGGACGCTTCAGCTGAAGAAGCCCCGGCCGCCGCTGAAGAAGCTCCGGCCGCTGTTGAAGAAGCTCCGGTTGCTGACGTAGCTCCGGCTGCCGAAGAGGCTCCGGCCGCTGAAGAGGCTCCGGCCGCTGAAGAGGCTCCGGCTGCCGAGACGCCCACCGACGAAACTCCCGAGAGCTGATGCTCGACGACGCTCTCGACCACCTGGTCCGCGGCATCGTCGACCATCCGGACGACGTCCAGGTCGACCTGCGGTCGCTGCGCCGGGGGCAGGTCCTCGAGGTACGGGTGCATCCGGACGACCTCGGCAAGGTCATCGGCCGGGCGGGCCGGACGGCCAAGGCGCTGCGAACGGTCGTCACGGCGCTCGGCGGCAAGGGCATCCGCGTCGACCTCGTCGACGTGGACGAGGTGCGCTGACCGGCCCCTCACGGCGGATCGGTACGGGCGGAACGGGGTCGGGCCGGTGCAGCTGGTCATCGGGCGAGTGGCGCGGGCTCACGGCGTCGCCGGCGAAGTGTCGGTCGACGTCCGGACCGACTCACCCGAGCTCCGGTTCGCCGAAGGAGCTCATCTCGACACAGATCCCCCCGAGCGTGGCCCGCTGACGGTTGTCCGCACCCGTTGGCACTCCGGGCGTCTCCTGGTCGCGTTCGAGTCCGTGCATGACCGGTCGACCGCCGAGGCGCTGCGCGGGACGTTGCTCGTCGCCGACTCCGCGACCAGCCCGCCTGCAGGTGCCGACGAGTTCTGGGATCACGACCTCGTCGGGCTCGAGGTCGTCACGGTCGACGGCCTGCAGCTCGGCGTCGTCGACGAGGTTCTGCACCCGCCCGGTGCGGATCTGCTCGCGGTACGCCGGACCGATGGGGCCGAGGCGCTGATCCCGTTCGTCCGGACCATCGTCCCCAGTGTCGACATCAGCGCCGGCAGGATCGTCGTGGATCCACCCGAGGGGTTGCTGGAGCTGTGACCGGGCCGCTGCGGGTCGACATCATCAGCATCTTCCCCGGCTTCTTCGGCGTGCTCGACGTGTCGTTGCTGGGTAAGGCGCGGGCTAGCGGGATCATCGATGTCCGCGTGCACGACCTGCGGGACTGGACCGGTGACGTGCACCGCACCGTCGATGACGCGCCGTACGGCGGCGGTCCTGGCATGGTGATGTCACCGGAACCATGGGGTAGGGCGCTCGACGCGGTCGTTCCGGTCGAGGAGCATCCGCGTCTGGTCGTGCCGACACCCGCCGGTCGCCGGTTCACCCAGGCCGATGCGCGCGCCTGGGCCGCCGAGAAGTGGCTCGTCTTCGCCCCGGCGCGCTATGAAGGAATGGACGCGAGAGTCGTCCACGACGCGCGCCGACGCATGCCGGTCGACGAGGTGTCGCTGGGTGACTACGTGCTCGCGGGTGGTGAGGCCGCGGTGCTGGTCATGGTGGAGGCGGTGGCCCGGCTGCTGCCAGGCTTCATGGGCAACGCCGAGAGTCCGCGGGACGAGTCCTTCGAAACAGGGCTTCTCGAGGCCCCCGCCTACACCCGGCCGGCGAGCTGGCGTGGCCTCGACGTTCCGCCGGTGCTGCTTTCGGGAGACCATGCCGCGGTCGAACGCTGGCGGCTCGCCGAGGCTCGCCGCCGTACGGAGGAGAACCGCCCCGACCTGCTGGAATAGCTGCGTGCGTTACCGCTGTGACGTGGCGCTGTGGCACCATGGATGCTCGCAACTGGATGTTGGCAACCGGCAGTTCGCCGCGACAAGACGATGCCGGACGACGAAGGAATTCTGATGCAGACCCTCGATTCGATCGACGCTGCGTCGCTGCGCAGCGACGTCCCGGCGTTCCGCCCCGGCGACACCGTCAAGGTGCACGTCCGGGTCGTCGAGGGCAACCGTGAGCGCATCCAGGTCTTTCAGGGCGTGGTCATCCGTCGGCAGGGTGGCGGGGTTCGCGAGACGTTCACCGTTCGGAAGGTCAGCTTCGGGGTCGGTGTGGAGCGCACGTTCCCGGTGCACTCGCCGATCGTCGACCACGTCGAGATCGTGACTCGCGGCGACGTCCGCCGGGCGAAGCTCTACTACCTGCGCGAGCTGCGCGGCAAGAAGGCCAAGATCAAGGAGAAGCGCGACGCCACCCCGGCGCGCTGACCGCTCCTTTCGCCGTGACCTCCCCCGACGAGCCAGAGCCGACGACGACCGCCAGCGACGACGCGACACTCGGACCCGACGACGCGTCCCGCCCGTCCGAGGAAATGCCGAAGCAGCATCGTCGTCGGCGCACCTCGTTCTGGCGGGAGCTGCCGTTCCTCATCCTCATCGCGCTCGTGCTGGCGCTGCTCATCAAGACGTTTCTCGTCCAGGCCTTCTACATCCCGTCCGGGTCGATGCAGAACACGCTGAGCATCGGCGACCGGGTGCTGGTCAACAAGCTGATCTACCGGATTCGCGACGTGCACCGCGGTGAGATCGTCGTGTTCAAGGGTCCGAGCTCCTGGCAGGACAACCCGGAGTTCGTGGCCAACCCGCCGAGCAACCCGATCGCGCGCTTCTTCCACAACATCGGGTCGGCACTTGGTGTCGCCGCGCCGAGCAGCAAGGACTTCATCAAGCGCGTCATCGGCGTCGGCGGTGACCACGTCGTCTGCTGTGACACCCAGGGTCGTGTCACCGTCAACGGGCACCCGCTGAGCGAGCCTTACCTCTATCGCGATCCGGTGACGCACAAGATGGTGAGTCCGTCGGAGACAAACTTCGACATCACGGTCCCGAAGGGCCGGCTGTGGGTGATGGGTGACCACCGCAACGAGTCGGCCGACTCCCGAGTGCACCTGTCCGACGGCGACAGCGGCACGATTCCGACCGGCAACGTGATCGGTCGTGCCTTCGTGCGGGTCTGGCCACCGGGGGACTGGGGCACCCTGCCGGTGCCCTCGACGTTCCACCAGAAGGGGCTGGCGGCCGGTGTCGTCAACCCCCTGACGCTGGGGTTCGCCGGCGCCGTACCGCTGACGCTGGCACGCCGCCGCCGGCGGCGCCGCCGGTGAATGGCCGTAGTCGAGATGTCTGGCCAGCCTGAGACGGCCGAGTCGACGCGCGGGTCGACGATCCGGCGGGACGCCGGGCTCTACGGCTACGAGCGGGCGCTTGGCCGGCGGGGTCTGCGGCCGGTGGCCGGTGCTGACGAAGCGGGACGCGGTGCCTGCGCGGGTCCACTCGTCGTCGGCGCCGTCGTCCTGCCCGAGGGCAAACGCGGTCAGGTCCCCGGCCTTGCCGACTCCAAGTTGCTCACGCCAGCCGCCCGCGAGCGCGTCTACGCCCAGGTCGTACGTCGGGCACTTGCCTGGACCGCGGTCGTCATCCCCCCGCAGGAGGTCGACAGGTTCGGCCTGCACGTCTGCAACATCACGGGAATGCGACGCGCCCTGGCCCAGCTGACCGTTTCCCCGTCGTACGTGCTGACCGACGGCTTCCCGGTGCCGGGCCTCGACGTGCCCGGTCTCGCGGTCTGGAAGGGCGACCAGGTCGCCGCGTGCATCGCGGCCGCATCCGTCATCGCGAAGGTGACCCGGGACCGCCTCATGGTCGAGCTGCACCAGCGCTGGCCCAACTATGCGTTCGACGAGCACAAGGGTTATGTGACACCGGAGCACCAGCTGGCGTTGCATGAGCACGGCCCGTGCCCGGAGCACCGGTTCTCCTACGTCAACGTGAAGGGCGCGGTCGTACGACAGACTGAGTCCGACGACGACTGGGTGGAGACGGCATGAGTTCCGAGGATCTCGAGAAGTACGAGACCGAGATGGAGCTGCAGCTCTATCGCGAGTATCGCGACGTCGTGAACCTCTTCTCCTACGTCGTCGAGACCGAGCGACGCTTCTACCTGACCAACGACGTGCAGGTGCAGGAACACACCGAGGCGGGGGAGACCTACTTCGAGGTCACCATGCTGGACGCGTGGGTCTGGGACATGTATCGGCCGGCGCGGTTCGTGAAAAATGTGCGGGTGCTGACGTTCAAGGACGTCAACGTCGAGGAGCTCGCGAAGAGCGACCTGCAGATGCCCGGAGATAAGCCGGGCCTGCCGGGGTAGGGCGACCTCGACACTCGAGGAGGTCCGACCGTGAGCGACAACCCGCAAGGTGCCGCGCTACCCGACCCGCCCGCAGCCAACCAGGGCAAGGACGAACCCATCGCAACGACGCCGTCGGAGTCACCCGAGGCGTCGGACCAGCCGACCGAGGCGACGCCCGGCGACAGCCAGGGGGTGCCGGTGCCGTCGACCCACTCTGCCGCCGGCACGAGCGAGGCCGGGGTCGCGCTCCCCGGCGTGACGCCGCCTGGCAAACCGGACGGCGAAGTCGACACCCGCGCCTGAAACAACAGTCCCGCCTTTTCCCCAACCCTGCCCCCCGTCCCCAGACACCCACTCAGCCGCTGACCGCCCACCGTCGCGCCCCGCAGTCTGTGCGGCGGAGGTGGTCGCGTGCGCGCCAAGGACGCCATCGGCCGCTACGGCGAGGACGTCGCCGCGCGGCACCTGCTCGACTCGGGGTTGGAGATCCTCGCCCGCAACTGGAGGTGCCCGGAGGGCGAGATCGACATCGTGGCGCGGGAGCGCGGCGCCCTGGTCATCTGTGAGGTCAAGACCCGGTCGTCCGACCGCTACGGCGTGCCGGCCGAGGCCGTCACCCGGCGCAAGGCGGACCGGTTGCGGCGCCTGGCCTACTGCTGGCTCAAGGAGAACCCGGCCGGCGGGGCCGACGTCCGGTTCGACGTCGTCGCGGTCACCCGGTCGCGGGTAGGGGCCGCAGTCGTCGAGCATGTTCGCGCGGCGTTCTGATGGCGCTGGCCCGATCCCTGTCCGTCGCGCTGGTCGGCGTCACCCCGCACGTCCTCGAGGTCGAGGTCGACGTTTCCACCGGGTTGCCCGGGTTCACGCTCTCGGCGCTGTCCGACCGGGTCTTCAAGCATGTCGAGCACCGGCTGCGCTCCGCCTTCCACAACTCTGGTGAGACCTGGCCGACCCGGCGGGTGACGGTGTCGTTGTCGCCCGCGACCGTGCCCAAGTCGGGCAGCTCGTTCGACCTTCCGATCGCGGTCACCCTCCTTGCGGCGGCGGAGACGGTGCCGTCGCAGCGGCTCGAGGGTCTGGTGCTGCTCGGCGAGCTCGCCCTCAGCGGCGCCGTCAAGCCGGTGACCGGCGTCCTGCCGTCGGTCATCGGTGGGCTGCAGCAGGGCTGTCGCCGGTTCGTCGTCCCGCGGGCCAATGCGCGCGAGGCTCGGCTCGTCCCCGGCGCCGAAGTGCTGGCGGCGAGCTCCTTGGCCGAGATCTGCGCGTGGCTGCGCGATGAGATCGACACCGCGGCGCTCGAGGGCGAGCCGGACGAGGAGCCGTTGGTCGCCGCGCCGGAGGTGACCGACATGGCGGACGTCGTCGGGCAGGACCGGGGCCGCCGCGCGATGGAGATCGCGGCCGCCGGGGGACACCATGTGCTGCTGTCCGGACCGCCCGGCATCGGCAAGACGATGCTCGCCGAGCGGCTGCCCGGAATCCTTCCGGACCTCACCGACAGCGAGGCGCTCGAGGTCACGGCCATCCACTCCGTCGCTGGCCGCCTCGCGCCCGGCCGGCCCCTGGTGGCGCGGGCGCCGTTCTGCGCGCCGCACCACTCAGCGACGATCGCCGCCATCGTGGGTGGCGGCGCCGGCATCGCCCAGCCGGGCGCGGTCTCCCTCGCACACCGTGGCGTCCTGTTCCTCGACGAAGCGCCCGAGTTCAACCCCAGGGTGCTCGATGCCTTGCGCCAACCGCTCGAGTCCGGCCGGATCACGCTTGCCCGCGCCGGCGGCATCGCCGAATACCCGGCGCGGTTCCTGCTGGTACTGGCGTCCAACCCGTGCCCGTGCGCGGCCGGCGGCCGCGACGCCAGCGTCGACGGCTGCATCTGCTCGCCGCCCGCCCGGCAGCGCTACCAGACCCGGCTGTCGGGGCCTCTGCGCGACCGGGTCGATGTCGTCGTCACGCTGGACCCGGTCAGCAAGCTCGTGCTCGCGGAGGGGTCCCGGGGCGAACCCTCCGATGTTCTGCGCGCGCGGGTGGAAGCGGCCCGCGACCGCGCCCGGCACCGGCTGCGTGACAGCCCGTGGACCACGACCGGAGAGGTGCCGGGGCCGTTGCTACGCCGGCGCTGGCCGATCGCCCCGGCGGTGCTCGGGCCGCTCAGCCATGCAGTCGGTCGCCGCGGGCTGTCGACCCGGGGGATCGACCGGGTGCTCAAGGTCGCCTGGACGCTCGCCGATCTCGCCGGCCGCGACCGCCCGGGCGCCGATGAGGTCACGGAGGCACTGGCCCTGCGCAGCGGCGACTGGACCCCACGCCAGATCGCCTTCCCGGCGTGACCGGCCCGTCAGCGGTCCACCGTCCGGGGGGCGGTGGCGCGGTCGGCGACGACGAGCGGGTCGCGTGGGCGACGTTGCTGCGGGTGGCCGAGCCCGGTGTCGCGTCGCTGGCGAGGCACGTCCGCGCCGTTGGCGTGGAGCAGACGTTGCTGGACATCCGGGCGAGCACGCCGATCGAAGGCGTCGAGGTCGCCGCGCTGCGGCATCGGCTGGCTACCGCGTCCGGTGCTGCCGACCTCGCCACTGCCGCGCGGGTGGGCGCCCGGCTGGTGTGTGCTGCGGACGAGGAGTGGCCGGCGCTGCTCGACGACCTGCGCTGGGTCG
>JAVEEE010000270.1 GCA_030840615.1 Frankiaceae bacterium
CACGACCCGGTGCCGCTGTTCGCGATCCCGGTGGCACTGGACTTCTGGGAGGCGCTCGGCTGGGAGGCGGTGCGTGCACATCAGCGTGCGCTGGTGACGGACGGCGCCCGGCACGTGGCGGAGGAGCTCGGCACGCGGGTCGCGATCCGGGACGAGTTCACCGCGGCGATGCGTCTGATCGAGCTGCCGCGCCCGCTGTCGGTCGAGGACGCCGCGCAGCTCGCCGGGCGGCTGACGACCGAGCACGCGGTCACCGTGCACGTCACCGGCAGGCGGACGAGCCGCATCGCGGCCGTGAACGCGTCGGCGATCGCGACCTCGGTGCCGAGAGCGTCGGCCACCGACTCCGCACCGGCGGTGACGAGCGCGTGCTGGTGCCGGCGTACCTCCGGCCAGCCGAGGGCGGCGAAGAAGTCGAGCGCGGCGGGCACGGCGAGCAGCGGCACGGCGTCGAACGTGCCGGTCCAGTCGAACGCCGGCTGGAAGCCATCGGCATAGCCATCGGAGGCGACAAGCGGGCGGATGGTGTCGTGCCACTGCGGTGCGACGTGCATGACGGCACAGGCGCGCGGCGAGCAGACCCACTTGTGCAGGTTGCCGACCCAGAAGTCCGCGCCGATCGCACCGAGGTCGACGTCGATCTGACCCGGCGCGTGCGCGGCGTCGACGAGAACCGGTACGCCGGCCGCATGCGCCGCCGTGACCAGCTCACGCACGGGGAACACGAACCCGGTCGGTGAGGCCACGTGGTCGAGCACGATCAGTCGCGTGCGTGGCCCGACGATGGCCGTCACCGCGGCGACGATGTCCGCTGGCGATGCGATGTCGACCGGCACATGGGTCTCGATGATGTGCACGCCGCGCCGCGCAGCGACGCCGAGCTGGCTCGCGACGGCGGGATAGCGGTGGTCGGTCGCAACAACTTCGTCGCCCGGCGCCAAGCCGAGGCTTGAGATGACCGCCGCGGTGCCGGCCGTCGCGTTCGGAACGAAGACGAGATTGTCCGCAGTCCCACGGAGCAGCGCCGCGACCCGCGAGCGCACGTCGTCCACCCGGCCCTGCCACTGACGGGTCATGGCGTCCGTCGGGTTGGCCTCGACGTCGGCGCGCACCAGCGCGGCCGCCTCAGCCACTGGCTGGGGCAGCGCGCCGTAGCCGCCGTGGTTGAGGTAGGCGATCGCCGGGTCGATCAACCACTCCGCCGCTCTCATGACGTGCAGACGTCCAAAGTCATGCGCGCACCGTATCGAGCCCGGCGCGCGGTGACGGTGAACAGAAGCCCCACCGCAAGGCCGGCGATTCCGCAACCGACGATCGTCGGTCGCGGGCCCAGTGCCGACACGAGCGCGCCGCCCGCGGCATAGGCCAGCACGCTGGCCGCGTTGATGGCCCCTGTCATCACTCCGAAGACCCGGCCACGGAACTCGTCGGGCACCCGGATCACGACGAGCGTGCGGCTCGCGACGGTGAGTGCGCCGTTGCCGACGCCACCAAGCACGAACCCGGCGGCCGCGACGACGAGGATCGGCGAGGCGCCCGCGATGACCAGACCGGCCGCGACGGCCAGCTCGGCCAACGACATCGACGCCAAAAGCGCGGCAGTACCGCTGCCCATCCGCGCCGTCAGTGCGGAGCCGACGATCATGCCCGCCATCCAGCAGGCGCTCGTGATGCCGAAGACCGCGTCGGAGGCGTGGAACGCGTCCTTGAACAGGAACACCTCAGCGACGTTGACAGAGGCCGACACGAGGATGAGCGCGGTCATGCTCCCGATGACGGCGCGCAGCAGCGAGTCACCGAGGACGAGCCGCAGCCCGGACCGGCCGCGGGTGGCAGCAACAAGCTCGGGTGCCGGCCGGCGCCGCGTCCGCACGAGGAAGATGCCACCGGCAATCGCGAGGAAGCTGACGGCATCGAGCTCCAGTGGTGCGCGAGTGCCCCAGATGCCGGTCAACGCACCGCCGACGGCCGGGCCGGCGAGGTTGCCCAGGACGAATGCGCCCTGCATGACCGCGTTGGCTTTGACCAGCCGGTCCGGACCGACCGTGTGCGGCACCAACGCCCCGGTGGCCGGGGCGACGAGAGTGCCCGACGCTGTGAGAAGCGCGACCAGCACGAGGGTCAAGACGGTGCCGTGGACCTCGGACAGGGCAAACGCACACGCCGCCTGAGCCACTGCCGACGCGGCGATCGCCGCCCGGCTGTCGACCCGGTCGGCAATCGCACCGGCCATCGGTGACAGCAGCACCATGGGGGCGCTGCCGGCGAGCAGCAGCGCGGCGATGAGCCAGCCGCCGCTGCCCTCGCCGTGCAGGCGAAGGGTCAGCGCGATGAGCGCCGCGGTGTCGCCGAGCACGGAGATCGCTGACGCCGCTGCCAGCAACGTGAGGTCGCGTTCGCGCAGCACCGAACGGCTGCGGCTCACGCGCCGACCTTCGGTACAGCGGACAGGTGCACGTGCACGAGCCGGGCGTCCTCGGGAGCCTCGTCCCGACGGTTACTCGCCAGCAACGGCGTCAGGAGCGTGTCGATCTCGGCGAGGACGGCGGCCAGCTCCGCCGCTGACGCCACGATGTTGCGGCTGCTGACGAGCTGGACGTCATGCCACTCCCGCGGCTCGTCGTCACTGGCGTCGAGCCAGCCCAGCACCCGAGCGGTCGAGCGGTTCAGGATCTCGGCGGTGAGCGCGTGCTCGGCCGCGACGACGTCGGGCCGGCGCGGCCCGTCGTGATCCCCGATGACGATCGGCGTCAGCACCCGCCAGCGGCGCTCGCGCCGGTCACTGCCCTCGGTCTCCTCGACCAGCCCCCACTTGGCCAGCGCGCGCAGGTGGTAGCTGCACGCGCTGGGAGACAGCCCCGCGACTTCGGCGCACTCGGTCGCCGTCGCCGGTCCGTCCGTCCCGAGCTGCTCGAGGATGGCGAGCCGGGCCGGATGCGCCAGCGCGCGCATGGCCCGGGGGTCTCGCAGCGGGGGGCCCGGACGAGGCGTGAAAGACATACTTCGAAAGTAGTGCTTCATATCTTGCCCGGTCAAGCCGTTGCGGCCGCCCGGCGTGGCGACGCCGTGACATGTGGGGCAGATGTGGCGGACGGGGCTACCCTGCGGAACGTGGCGACGCGTACCCCGGCGCGGCCCCGGCCGAGCGCACGCTCGTCCGGGACGGCGTCGCGCCGGCCGGCGACCAAGAGCTCGAAGCGTGCTCCAGCCCGGCGGCCGCCCAGCCGCAGCCGGCGCCGGTCTCCTCGCCACGGACCCGGGCTGCCGGTCCGGCTGGTCCGCGCGGTCGGCCGGCTGCTCGCCGGGCTGTGGATGCTCCTCGCGCACGGCGCCGGAGGCATTGCTCGCCACCTCGGCGGCGGTGCGCGCGACCTGGATGCGGCCCATCGCCGCGATGGCCTGGGCCTCGGTGCCCTGGCGGGCGCGTTGGTGGTTGCGGTGGGCGCCTGGGCGAACGCCGGTGGCCCGGTCGGCCACGGCGTGACGACCGTGCTGCGAACCCTTGTCGGGTCCGCCGTCATGGTCCTGCCGCTCGCCCTCGCCGCGAGCGCGTGGCGGCTGCTGCGCCGAGCCCCCACCGAAGAGCCGAAAGGCCGGGTGGCCATCGGCTGGGCCGGCCTCGGGGTCGGGCTGCTCGGCATCCTCGACCTCGCTCACGGTGACCCGACCGGCTCCGCGGCACGTCGCGGTGCGGGCGGACTCATCGGTGTCCTCGCCGGTTCCCCGCTGGCCGCCGCGGTCACGTCCTACCTCGCGATCCCGCTCCTCGCACTCGTCGTCGTGTTCGGCGTACTGGTGCTCACCGGTACGCCGTTTCATGCCGTACCGGACCGGCTGCGTGCCCTCGCCCACCGGCCGGGTGCCGACGACGCCTCCGACGCCGCGGACGAGGACGCGACCAGCGAAACCGAGACCCAGCCGCTGCGGCGCGGACGTACGCGCCGCCGGCAGGCGGCCCTGGCCGAGCTGGGTGAGTCGGCGCCGTTCTCCGCGTCACCGGTCCTGGCCGACGGTCATCCCGAGACGGCTGCCGGTTGCGACGAGGACACCGTCGTCCACCCACCGCCACCCGTCACCACGCCGCCACGACGCATCGAGCAGCTCCGGCTCGGCGACGGCACCTATCAGCTGCCGGCGCCGACGTTGCTGCGTGCAGGTCCCGCGGCCAAGGCCCGCAGTCGCGCCAACGACACGGTCATCGAGGCGCTCAGCCAGGTCTTCGAGCAGTTCGAGGTCGACGCGTCGGTGACCGGGTTCAGCCGCGGGCCCACGGTCACCCGCTACGAGGTCGAGCTCGGACCGGCCGTGAAGGTCGAGCGCATCAAGCAGCTTGCCCGCAACATCGCTTACGCCGTCAAGAGCCCGGACGTCCGCATCATCGACGTCATCCCGGGTCGGTCGGCGATCGGCATCGAGATCCCCAACACCGACCGCGAGATGGTCGCGCTCGGGGACGTGCTCCGCTCGGCGGTCGCAACGAGCGATCACCACCCGCTCGTGGTCGGGCTCGGCAAGGACGTCGAGGGCCGTTTCATCGCGGCCAACCTCGCCAAGATGCCGCACATGCTCATCGCCGGCGCGACCGGAGCAGGCAAGTCGACGTGCATCAACACGCTCATCACCTCGATCCTCATGCGTTCGACACCCGACGAGGTGCGCCTCGTGCTCATCGACCCGAAACGGGTCGAGCTGACGCACTACCAAGGGATCCCGCACCTCATCACGCCGATCATCACCAGCCCCAAGAAGGCGTCCGAGGCGCTGCAGTGGGTCGTGCGCGAGATGGAAATGCGCTACGAC
>JAVEEE010000336.1 GCA_030840615.1 Frankiaceae bacterium
GCGCGAAGCGTTGGCCGACGCCGAATGTGTCGCCCGACTGGGCGGCGACGAGTTCGCCGTCGTACTCGGTGGGGCGGACACGGCCGATGCGCTCCAGTGCGCACGCCGGATCGGCGCTGCCCTGGCCATCCGTCTCGATGTCAGCGACGTCACTCTCACTCTCGACGCGAGCATCGGAATCGCGTTGGCGCCGGACCACGGCGGCGACATCGCGACGCTGCTGCGCCGCGCCGACGTGGCCATGTATGCCGCCAAGGACGACCACTCCGGCGTTGCCGTCTATGCGCCGGAACGCGACCATCACTCCACCGCGCAGCTGTCACTCGTCACCGACCTGCGTGCCTCGATCGGCGCCGGCGAGCTCGTTCTCGTCTACCAGCCGAAAACCGACCTCACCGGCACGGAGGTCCCTGGCGTGGAAGCCCTCGTGCGCTGGGACCATCCCGTCCGCGGCATCGTGCAACCGGACGAGTTCATCGCAGTGGCCGAACAGACCGGACTCATCGGCCCGCTCACCGACTGGGTTCTGCGGACCGCGTTGGGGCAGTGCCGGGAGTGGCTCGACGAGGGCCTCGATCTTGGTGTCGCAGTGAACATCTCCCCACGGACGCTTCATGACCGGACCTTCGCCGCGCGGCTCGCCGACCTGCTCACCGCGGCGCGCATTCCCGCGGCGAAGCTGACCCTCGAGATCACAGAGGGTGCCCTGATGGGCGACCCCGAGCGTGCCATCGACATGCTGTGGGACCTCCGGCGCGCCGGCGTCCGGTTGTCCGTCGACGACCTCGGTGTCGGGCACTCGTCGCTGGCATATCTCAAGCGGCTGCCGGTGCACGAGATCAAGATCGACAAGTCCTTCGTGATGGGCATGGCCGACGACCCGGACGACGAGGCGATCGTCAGCGCGGTCATCGACATGGTGCATCGCCTGCGGATGGACGTCGTCGCGGAAGGCGTCGAGGACGAGCGCACCTGGCGACGGCTTCAGCAGCTCGGCGCGAACACCGCGCAGGGCTACTGGATGAGCCGGCCCATCGCCGCTGAAGAGGTCGGCCCTTGGACGCGTGAGTGGTCCGCGCGCAACGAGGTCGCGACGGTCATCCCGCTCCAGCGAGTCACCGTCGCAAGTCGCTGACCTGGGTCTGGGCAATTTGGGCCTGACGGACCGCCCCGCGCAGCTGCCGCAACGCGCGCGCGACGGCCGGTTCCGACCGTCCCAACCCGCGAACGACGGCGGCATACACCCGGTCGAACTCCACGGCTGCCGCGCGATGGGCGCGGCCACCGCCAGCGGTCAGTGCCACGAGGTAGGAACGGCCGTCACGCGGGTTGGGGAACCGGCGCAGATAGCCGCGCTGCTCGAACATCTGGACCTGCTCGACCGTTGTCGACAGCGGCATCCCTAGCCGGCGCGCGAGCTGTGTCGGCGTCGGCGCCTCGTCCTCGAACACCGCGCTGAGGAAGGCGTAGTCCTGAGGGTTGAGTGGCGAGTCCCGCATCGCCTCCACGAGCAGCTGCCGCACCTGCTGCCCAAGCGCGAAGACCTCGAACAGGATCGACGGCGATGTCTCCGCGTCAGCCACCCGATCAGCGTCCATCGTCGAGCGCGGCCTGCAACACCGGGTCCCGCCCCGCGAAGTAGTCGCCGGACGACAACGACACTGCCACGTCGGGAACGATCGTCGTGCGACGGTCGTGCGCGCTGACCCCGACAGCTCGCGTGGTCGACACGGAAACGACGAGACCCGAGTGATGCAGTGTCACGTCCACGGAGTTGCCGTACGCCGTCGGCGCGCCACCCATCGGCTCCCCGACAACGATGACCGGTGTCCGCCGGACGAGCTTCGCGGCGAACAACGAAGCCGCGGAGAACGTGTTGCGTCCGGTGAGCAGGTAGAGCCGTCCCGGGCGTCCCACCCGCGGATCGGCCAGGACGTCGAGCAAGGGCTCGTCCTCATCGGTCTCGCCGCCGTAGTTGTGCCTGACGTCGACCACCACCTTGTCGATCCCGGGGCTGCGTGCCAGCCGCCGGATCGCCTCGACCTCGTCGAAGTCGAGCAGCTCGACCCGGTTGTAGCCGACGTAGAGCGTTCGCTCGCGCCGAAGCACGGCGTGCCAGAGCACGTCGTCGATGTGGGTGAGATAGCCGACGCCGGGGCGCGGCACGAGGTGGAGTCCGTAGAAGCCGGCCCACCGGTTGTAACGTGCGATCGGAACGGGCGCGACGTCGACGCTCCGATGCCTGCCGTCGCGGTCGACGACGTCAAGCGGCACCTCGTCCACCACCTCCTCCGGACCGACACCGGCCACCAGGCCAACCCCGTGCAGCAGCTCCGGAACCAGCAGGAAACGCGGTCGCAACAGCAACACGGTTGATGCGTTGTCACGCGGGATCAGCGGGTCGATCCGCCGCATCACCGCGTCGAGCGGGTGCCCCCCGATGCCGACGATTCTGCTGCCGATCAGGTCAGTGCCGGCGAGCTGGCTCTCGACGTATAACCCGTCGCTGAAGAACCACAGCCGCAGCGGGAGACTGTGCACCGCGCGGTTGCCCTGACCCCACACGAAGAGGCCGGTATGCCCGTCGCGCCCATGCACCGCCAGATGCGTGGTCAGGCGCATCACGCCGGCCATGAGCTGGTCGTCGTTCAACGACGGCACCTGCTGTTCGAGATGTGACACCTCGGCGGTGAGCGCCGCCGGCACTGCGTCGGCAAGGTCCGGATGCAGCGCGGCCACCCGGGGAATCAACCCGGCGAGGTCGGCGCGCCAGCCGGCCACGCGGCCGGTGGGCGACGAGGTCCCCGACGGCGCCGGCGTGCTGCCGTTGGAGGTGCACGCGACGAGCAGCAGCACTGCGAGCACCGCCGAAGCCAGGCGACCGAGGCGACGCGGCATGATCGCAAACTACTACGCCGCCGAAGTATCTGCCAGGGGTCAGCCGGCCGCGTTGATGCCGGTCAGGCTGCTGGCGTCGGCCGTCCGGCGCGACGCCCGACCCGTCATCACCTGCGCACGGCGGCGCGCGTCGACGGCGTAGGTCCAGTTGCGATCGGTCAGAGAGCCGAGCTGGTAGGTCGGCGCAAACCCGAGGTACTCCCCCCGCGACCGCTCCGACCACGCGCGCGCCTCGGGTGTCTTGGTCTTCCAGAAGTTGGCCATGTAGCCGCCGGTGAACATCCGCACGATCGTGTAGCCGCCCGGATATTCCTTGACCGCGCCGCCTTCGAAATAGGGCACGGAGCCCGTTTCGGCGTTGCGGGAGAAGTTGTTGCGGTGGGTGTGTCCGGCGTAGACGCCCGCGACGTTGTCGTGCTTGCCGAGCAGCCGGCGGAACTTCACCGCGTCCTGCGAGTCGAGGCCGTCGGCGATCGGTGGGTTGCCGGACAGGCTCGCTGTCGCGCTGGCCGGGTGGTGGAACAGCGGGATCGTCGCGTCACCCTTGGCGAGCTCGGCGGCCAGGAAGTCGAGCTCGTCCTGTCGCAGCACGCCGGTCGTCGACCCGTCGTTGGAGTCGAGCCCGACAAACCGGTAGCGCGCCTTCGCGTCGCCGAACGTCACCGAGAAGTGCTGCGTCCCGGACACGAACCCGGCGTTGAACGAGTCGCCGAAGCAGTCGTGCAGGCCGCTGCCACGCGAGCTGCAGGCCGCGTAGAGATCGCCGCTGTGCCAGCGGTCGTGGTTGCCACGGGTGACGAAGTAGTGCCGCGCACCGCCGGCCTGAACGTGCCCCGTCCCGCCCAGCGTGCCGAACGCGTCGAGCGCGCCCTTGCACTCCGCCAGCGCGGCCGGCTCCGCCTCACTCGACAGGTCGCCGTTGACGAGCAGAAGCGTGCAGCCGCGATGCCGCGCCTCGGTGACGGCGCCTCGTCCCATGAACCGCCAGTAGGGATGCTTCGGGTCGACCGGGAACCCCGGTGGCAGCCCGCCCCGCGGCAACCTGCTGTCGCTGTAGGCGAGCCCCGCGACCTGCTCGCCGTAGTGCATGTCGTTGAGCCAGGCGACCCGGCCGATCTCCCGACCCGGCGGCCGGGTCAGCGTCGTGAACACCGGGGGTGCGGAACCGCCCAGCGGGTCGGTGCGAGGGATCACCGTCGGCACAGCCGGTCGACCCGCCGACTCGGCCCGCCAGAAGTACGTCGTACCCGGCCGCAACCCGCGGACCTCGACGTAGTGGTAGGGCGTCGGGCGGTGCTTGCCGACCTCGACCCACGTGCGCGGGTCGGGCGACGTGCCGATCAACACCCGCCCCGGCGCCGCGACCGGTGTCGGCCGACCGAACTCGTCGAGCTGCGACGGGTCGCCGGTGAACCAGGTGATCGCAGCCTCGGAATCGGTGACGGTCACGAGCTCGAGGTTGATCGGCACGGCGGTGCCGGAACCGGTCTGCTCCGACAGTGCCCAGCCGCGGTCGAAGGCGCTCACGACCGGGAACGTCGCGCCCACGAGCGCGGCGTAGCGCAGCAGCTGCCGCCGGCTCAGGTTGGCCTCGCACACCTGTTAGTCCTTCGACACAACCGTTGCCGTGCCTTCCATAACGGGAGAAATCAGGTGATTGCGCGGAGTGAATTTCCGAGCACTCAGCGTGCCCGGGTGATACCCAGAAACAACCGTCTGGTCCTTTGTGCGTGGTCCCGACGAGGGATGGTGGCCACGACCGGCCGAGCTCTACATTCCGTTTATGACCGTCATTGCGCATGTCGTCCTGCACGGGGTGTCGCCCGATGAGTACGACGCCCTCCGTACCGCCGTCGGCTGGCTCGACCACGCCCCGGCCGGCGGACTGTCACATCTCACCTGGTGGGAAGGCGACGACTGTCACAACATCGATGCCTGGGACAGCACGGAGTCGTTCGCCGCCTTCGGCGAGCTGCGGCTACGTCCTGCCATGGCCGAGCTCGGTCTCGCCGCAGAACCCGTCGTCACGTTCCACGCCGCACATGAGTTGTTCCTCCCCCGCAAGCTGGTCGTCGCCCCGACCGCTGGTGACTTGGCACACATCGGCAACGTCGAGGTGGTTCGCGCCGCTTACGAGGCGTTCAGCCGTCACGACCTCGCCGGCGTGCTGTCGCGGCTGGACGCCGCCGTGCTCTGGTCGACTCCTGACACCGTCCGCTTCGGTGGCATCTACAGCGGCATCGCCGGTGTCAGCCAGTTCTTCGACAAGCTGCCCGACAACTACGCCGAGCTGCATGTCGAAGCGATCACGTTCATCGAACAAGGCGACTCGGTGGTGGCCGTGGGTCGGCACCGCGGGCGCACCCAGAGCGGCAACGACTTCGAGATCCCGTTCGTCCACCTGTGGAGCCTGCATCGGGGGTACGTCACGAGCTTCACGGAGTTCTTCGACACGGTGAAGATGGTGCTGGCGCTCGGTGTGCCCGCACAGGTGATCGACCTCACCCGAGCCCAGAACCCCGCCACGGCCTGACCCGGGCCCGGAGGCCGCATCGATCGGGCCGGCGGCCGGCCCGATCGACTGACGCCGGGGTCTAAGCCGGGTGTTGCTCGGCCCTCGACACGAGAGTCCGCGCCTCGGCCAGGGACAGCGTCGCGCCGACGCCATACGTCGCCTCGTATCCGTCGAGATCAACCAGGCGTGCTGCGTCCACGTGTGACGACAGCTCGAGCTCCTCGGCCGGGTCGAGCATCTCGCCGACATGGTCGAAGTGCGTCTTGACCGCACCGAGAATCCGCGCCGCCACCTCGGCATTGCCCTCACGCGCCAGCAACCCGGCGAAACCGAGCAAGGTGTAGGACAGCTGTTGAACATCGTCCGCGTCGACGAGCTCCAATGAGCACTCGAGCCGTGCCCGCGCTGCTCGCAGGTCACCGACCTGCAGCAGCACAGATCCGAGGTTGTAGTTCTCCATCGCCAGCGCCCGGTTGTCCGCTGCGGCCTCGTCGGCCGCAAGCAGCTGCTCATACATCGGTACGGCGGCGGCGTAGTCGCCCTGTGCCCGAGTCAGCTCCGCGCGCATGTGCATCGCCTGGATCCGGACGTCGTCTGCGCCGCAGCGGGTAGCCAGCTCGTCGGCTTTGTGCGCATGTCGCAACCCCGCTGCGTAAGCCCGGTCACGGAAGTCCGCGCGTGACAGCCCGATGTGCCCGAGTGCCTGTTCGCGCTCACTCCATACGGCGCTAGCGGTGCGGATCGCCGCTTCACTCAAGCGGCGGCACTCGTCGTTGTCACCGCGCCTGAACGCGGTAACCCCTTCGTCGTACTGCCGCGCCGCTAGCTCCGCGCTCGGGTCCTGGCTCATAGCTCGCATCATCGCGGCCAAGGTGGAGGCCGTCACTAGTGCTGCAGGGTCACCACGATCTTGCCGACCTTCGATCCGCTGAACGCCGCCAAGGCGTCTGCAGCTTTCTCCAGTGGATACGTCGCAGCGATCGGCACGACGAGCTTTCCCGCCGCCACCGCGGCCAGCAGCTCGCTCAGCTTCTCCGCGGTGGGGTGTGCCCGCACGGGCGTGACGGTGATGTCGTCACGGCCGGCCGTGCTTGCATCAGCGCCGAGCAACGAGGCCAGGTGCCCGCCGGGCACGACGAGCGCTGCCAGAGCAGCGGGGTCGCCGGCGGCGTGCACCACCTTGTTCACTCCGTCGGGCACGAGCCCACGGACTGCTGCGTCCATGTCGCCGCGATAGTCGACGGCCTCTGCGGCACCGAGTCGTCGTACTGCGGTGGTCGCATCTCCCGGCTGCGCGGTCGCGATGACGTGGGCCCCGCGAGCAGCGGCGAGCTGCACGGCATAGGCGCCCACTCCACCGGTCGCGCCGGACACCAGCACGACGTCACCGGGCCCGACGTCAAGGATCGTGATGACGTCCAGTGCAGTTGCCGCCGCCAAGCCGACGGCCGCGGCCTGCTCCGATGTCACCGCGTCAGCCACCGGGACGAGCGTTCCCACCGACGTGGTCAGCCGCTCGCCGATCGCTCCCCGGCCGAGCCCACCCGACTGGATCGTGCCCAGGACCCTGTCGCCGACGGCAAAGACCTCGACGCCGTCGCCGACGCTCTCGACGGTGCCGGCGAAGTCACGGCCGAGGACGACGGGGAACTCGGCCTTCATGACGCTCCAGACATAGCCGGCCGCCACCGCCACGTCGAAGCCGTTGATCGAGGCCGCCTCGACCGCGAGGCGCACCTCACCAGCGCCGGGGTCGTGATCGGCGACCTCCAGGATCTCCGGACCCGCGCCACGTTCGGAAATCGCCAATGCCCTCATGTGGGGCGTAACCCCCGGCGGATGCCGAGTCTTCCCCCGGCTCAGCCCGTCGACACCGCCATCGCCTTTGCCCGGGCACCCCGGGTGAGCGACACGACGCGTACGACGGCGAAGGTCGCGACCGCCGTGGCGGCGATCGCGACCAGGAGCACCAGCGGGTGATGCACGGCGGTCTGGGGCACGAGGCGTTGCGGAAACGCCACGGCGGCGAGCCCGGCACCGACGAGACCGAAGTAGGAGCCGAGCACCCACTGCTGGTGCGCCTGAACCCGGTGCGTCATCGCCGCCCACAGCGCCATCGACAGCGAGAAGATCGTCCAGGCGGACAAGCCGTGGATCCAGCTGAAGTGGCCGGGGGTCAGCTCCTTGATGCCGAACGAGCTGAACGACACCCAATACATGCTCGCCATCCAGACAACGCCGAGGCGGCGGTGCAGCAGATCACCCTTGCGCCGACGCAAGACCACATAGGCACCGAGCAGGAGCGCGAGCGTCGCGCCCGCCGCATGCGCGGCGATCAAAAGCGACCAACCGTCCACCCGGTGCTCCTCATAACGGCGTTATAGATGTGATAACACTGTTATAGTTTCCTGCGTGCCCGCCGTCAAGGCCCATACCGCCGACCTCGCGACCCGCCTCATCGACGAGGCGGGTCGGATCCTTTCCACCGAGGGCGCGGCCGCGCTGAGCCTGCGCCGGCTCGCCGCCGCGACGGGCACATCGACGATGGCCGTCTACACGCTCTTCGGTGACAAACAGGGTCTGCTCGCGGCGATGTATCGCGAAGGTTTTGCGCGGCTCGGCGCGGCGATGCAGTCCGCAGCCCGGGG
>JAVEEE010000380.1 GCA_030840615.1 Frankiaceae bacterium
TAGTTCGCGCGAAACCCGAGAGTCAGAAGAAGACTCCGGCCAAGCCGGCCAAGAAGGCCAAGAAGGCAGCCGCCGCACCGCCCAAGCCCGACCCCGCCCTCGCCACAGCCCGCGAACGCGTCCTCGAACTCGCCGGCGCCGCGGACGACGCCCAGCGCCGATACGAGACCGCGGTCAAGAATGCTGCCGAGGCCCGGACGATCCTCGAGCGAGCCGAGGCAGAGCGTGCCGCAGCGCACAAGGAGGCACGCGCCGCTCATGCCGATGCCGAAAAGGCGCGGCGAGCGCTCGGCCGGCTCGAACGCTCTTAGCGGCGCCGTCGTCGGTGCGGGCGCAACGAAGGCCGTTCGAGCAGGCGATAGACCCACCGCTCGAACCGGTTGAGCGGCAGTGTCTCGTTGCCGTCCACAGCGCGGCGGAGGTCCTCCGGCGGGCCGTCCCACTGGTCGCCAACCGGGTAGCCACCGACTCCGCGGTACTTGCCGAACGGTCGGTAGCCCATCAGATCCCCTTCACGAGCCCGGTTTGCGGTCGCGCTTGCGATACGTCGCCCAGTCCCGCTGGCCGGGTTGCCGCGCCGGTTCGTAAGGAACCGCGTTGATGTCGACCCGATGATGCATCGACTCGTTGCTCAACGAACCGCTGCTGCGCACCACCACGCCACGGCGTCGCTGCCGCACGTCGTAGAGCACTGCACACAACAGGCCGAGGCCGACCGTGCCGCCGACGATCAGCCCGACCACGCCTACCGGCCCGAGATCTCGTCCACGAGCTGAGCGGCGGTAGTGCATCGGTCCAACAGGTCATCGACGTGCGCTTTCGTGCCGCGAAGCGGCTCGAGCATCGGCACCCGCTGCAACGAGTCGCGTCCGACGTCGAAGATGACGGAGTCCCAGGACGCCGCCGCGACGTCGTCCGCGTACTTGGACAGGCACCGGCCGCGGAAGTAGGCACGCGTGTCCGTCGGCGGCTCGGTCACAGCGCGGTCGATCTCGGAGTCGCTCACGATCCGGTGCATCCGGTCTCGGGCAACCAGCCGGTTGTAGAGCCCCTTGTCGGGCCGCACGTCGCTGTACTGCAGGTCGACGAGCTGCAGCTTGTGCGCCTCCCAGTCGAGACCTTCACGATCGCGGTAACCCTCGAGCAGCTGCAGCTTCGCCACCCAGTCGAGCTCGCGCGACAGCGACATCGGGTCGACCGCGAGCCGCTCGAGCACCGACTCCCATCGCGTGAGCACGTCGGCTGTCTGCTCGTCGACGTCATCGCCGAAGCGATCCTGCACGAACTTGCGGGCCTGCTCCAGGTATTCCATCTGCAGCTGTACCGCCGTGAGCCGGCGACCGTCGCGCAATGTCACCTGCTGGGCTAGCGAAGGGTCGTGCGAGATCGCCCGCAGCGACGCCACCGGCGCCTCCACCGCCAGATCGACCCCGGTGTCGGCAAACCACCGCTCCTCGATCATTGCCAGCACGAGCGTCGTCGTACCGACCTTGAGGTAGGTCGACACCTCACTCATGTTGGCGTCGCCGATGATCACGTGCAGCCGGCGATATCGCTCCGGATCGGCGTGCGGCTCGTCGCGCGTGTTGATGATGGGCCGCTTCAGCGTCGTCTCGAGGCCGACCTCCACTTCGAAGAAGTCGGCGCGCTGCGAGATCTGGAACCCGTGCTGCCGCCCGTCCTGCCCGATGCCGACCCGGCCCGCGCCGACGACGACCTGACGCGTCACGAAGAACGGCGTCAGATGCCGGACGATGTCGGCAAAGGGTGTCTGCCGGCGCATGAGGTAGTTCTCGTGGCAGCCGTAGGACGCACCCTTGTTGTCGGTGTTGTTCTTGTAGAGCTGAATCCCCGCGGCGCCGGGGATGGTGGAGGCAGCGTGCATGGCCGCCGCGGCCATCACTCGTTCCCCTGCCTTGTCCCAGATCACCGCGTCACGCGGATTGGTCACCTCGGGGGTCGAATACTCGGGGTGTGCGTGGTCGACGTAGAGGCGGGCTCCGTTGGTGAGGATGACGTTGGCGAGACCGATCTCGTCGTCGGCCAACGTGTCGGTCGCGTCCCTGCCGCTCGCCTGCATCTGGACACTGGTCGCGACGTCGAAGCCGCGCGCGTCCCGCAGCGGGGACTCCTCCTCGAAGTCCCAACGCGGCCGGCGGTCGCGGGTCGCCGTCGTCGTCGCGTTGAGGTAGGCGTTGACGATCTGGCTGGAGGCGAGCATGTGGTTGGCACTCGTCTGCCCCGGCACGGCGATGCCGTACTCGGTCTCCGTGCCCATGACACGCCTGACGGTCACAGGAACAGCCTAGGCGCTCAGAGGTACTGCCCGGTGTTGGCAACCGTATCGATGGAGCGGCCGGACTCGGTGCCCTTGCCGGTGACCAACGTGCGGATGTAGACGATGCGCTCGCCCTTCTTGCCGGAGATGCGCGCCCAGTCGTCCGGGTTGGTCGTGTTGGGCAGGTCCTCGTTCTCCTTGAACTCGTCGATGCACGCGGTCGTCAGGTGCTGCAGCCGCAGTCCCTTCTGACCGGTCTCGAGAAAGTCCTTGATGGCCATCTTCTTCGCGCGAGCCACGATGTTTTCGATCATCGCCCCGGAGTTGAAGTCCTTGAAGTAGAGGACTTCCTTGTCGCCGTTGGCGTAGGTGACCTCGAGGAAACGGTTGTCCTCGGTCTCGGTATACATCCGCTCGACCGTGCGCTGGATCATCGCCGCGACCGTCGCCTCTGGCGAGCCGCCGTGCTCGGTGACGTCCTCCGGGTGCAGCGGAAGCTCCGTCACCAGGTATTTCGAGAAGATGTCCTTGGCCGCCTCGGCGTCCGGGCGCTCGATCTTGATCTTCACGTCGAGCCGACCGGGGCGCAGGATCGCCGGGTCGATCATGTCCTCGCGGTTGGACGCACCGATGACGATGACGTTCTCGAGCCCCTCGACACCATCGATCTCCGACAGCAGCTGCGGGACGATGGTGTTCTCGACGTCGCTCGACACACCCGAACCCCGGGTGCGGAAAATCGAGTCCATCTCGTCGAAGAAGACGATGACCGGCGTGCCCTCGGATGCCTTCTCACGGGCCCGCTGGAACACCAGCCGGATGTGCCGCTCGGTCTCACCGACGTACTTGTTGAGCAGCTCCGGGCCCTTGATGTTGAGGAAGTAGGAACGGCCTTCCCCCTTGCCCGACTCGGCGACCTTCTTCGCCAACGAGTTGGCGACCGCCTTGGCGATCAACGTCTTTCCGCACCCGGGCGGGCCGTAGAGCAGGATGCCCTTCGGCGGCTTGAGCTGGTGCTCGAGGAACAGGTCCTTGTGCAGGAACGGCAGCTCAACAGCGTCGCGGATCTGCTCGATCTGGTTGCCGAGTCCGCCGATGTCGGCGTAACCGATGTCGGGCACCTCTTCGAGGACGAGCTCTTCGACCTCGGACTTCGGGATGCGTTCGTAGGCCCACCCGGAGCGCGACTCGACCAGCAGCGAGTCGCCGGCGCGGATGGGCGTGTCCAGCAGCGACTCGGCGAGCATCACGATGCGCTCTTCGTCGGTGTGGCCGATGACCAGCGCGCGGTCGCCGCCTTCAAGGATCTCCTTGAGGAGTACGACGTCACCCTGTCGCTCGAACTGGCGGATCTCGACGATGTTCATCGCCTCGTTGAGCATGACCTCCTGGCCCTTGCGCAGGTCGGTGATCTCGAGCGCGGGCGACACGGTCACGCGGAGCTTGCGACCGCCGGTGAAGACATCGACGGTGCCGTCGTCGTGAGCAGCGAGGAAGTAGCCGTAGCCCGACGGCGGTTGCGCGAGCCGGTCGACCTCTTCCTTCAGCGCGATGATCTGCTCGCGAGCCTCCTTGAGCGTCCCGACGAGACGCTCGTTCTGGTTGACGACTCCGGACAGGTTCGTCTGGGCCTCGGACAACCGCTCTTCGAGCTGGCGGAGCTGGCGCGGTGACTCCGTGAGCTTGCGGCGCAGCATCGCCACTTCTTCTTCCAGGAACGCCAGCTGAGTGGTCAGCTCATGCGCTTCCTTCTCGAAGCGGGCGGCACGAGCCTCGGCGTCGTCACGTGCGGACACGTGCCCCACCTCCTCCGGCGCTCGGCGCGCTGGGGGGAGCCTATCGCCGCGGGTCACCCGGCACGCGTTGAACCGCCGCGTTTCCGCTACTCGTCTCGCGAGCCTTCCGGGCGCGCCCCTTTGGCGGGCCGGCGCCGGCGCGGCGGTGGGAGGACTCCGGGCGCCAGCCGGCGGGTGGTGACGAGGAAGCCGGTGTGACCCACCATCCGATGGTCCGGCCGGACCGCGAGGCCGTCGACATGCCATCCCCGCAGCAGGGTCTCCCAGGACTGCGGTTCGGTGAACGCGCCGTGGTCACGCATCGACTCCACTGTCCGGGACAGCTGCGTGGTGGTGGCGACGTAGGCGCACAGCACGGCGCCGGGGACCATCGTCTTGGCAACGACGTCGAGCACGTCCCACGGCGCCAGCATGTCCAGCACGACGCGGTCGATGTCGGCGTCGTCACACGACATGGCCAGGTCGCCGACGGTCAGCCGCCACGTCGGGGGCATCGTGCCGAAGAAGCGCTCGACGTTGAGCCGCGCCACCTCGGCGAAGTCCTCGCGCCGCTCGTACGACGACACGAGCCCGGTCCCGCCCACGGCCCGCAGCAGGCTGCAGCTGAGGGCGCCGGAACCGGCGCCGGCCTCGAGGACCCTGGCGCCGGGGAAGATGTCGGCCATCTGCACGATCTGCGCGGCGTCCTTGGGATAGACGACGGTCGCCCCGCGGGGCATCGACAGGACGTAGTCGGCCAGCAACGGCCGCAACGCGAGGTAGGTCGTTCCACCCGCCGAGGTGACGACGACTCCTTCGGGTTGACCGATCAGGGTGTCGTGAGCGACGACACCACGGTGCGTGTGGAACTCCTTGCCTGCCGCCAGCTCGATGGTGTGCTTGCGACCCTTCGGATCGGTCAGCTGCACGAGATCGCCGGCGACGAACGGGCCGTGTCGCTTGCCCGACTCGTCCATCACCGCAGCCCCGCAGCCTGCAGTGCCGCAACGAGGTCGATGCGGGCGAGCACGCCGCACACCGCGCCCACGTGGTCGACTACGAGGTACTCCGTCGCAGGGGTGACCTGGACCGCTTCCAGCAACGCTCGGCCGTCCATGTCGGTGCTGAGCACGAGGCCGGTGTCGACCGGACGCGCGACGTCGCTCACCGACACCCAGGGTTGCCTCTGTGCGGGGAGCGCGCTGACTGCTGCCTCGGAGACCAGACCGCTCGGCTTGCCGTTGCCGTCGACGACGACGAGGGCCCGCGCGCCGGCCTCACGCGCCCGGCGTACCGCTTCGGCCACCGGGACCTCGGCGGTGACCGGGAACGCGCGTCGGGTCATGGCGCGGATGTCGAGTCGCGGCAGCACGTCGCTCACTTTTGCCTGGGCGATGGCGACACTGGCGCTGCTGTACATGTACACCGCGAGCACCACCAGGTAGAGCGCGCCGAACGTGCTGTCGCCCCAGCCGGCGGGCTTCACGATGGCGACGGCCACCAGACCTGCGGCCAGGCCGCGGCCGACCCAACCCGCGACCAAGGTGCCGCGCACCTTGTCGTGGGTGACCTGCCACAGCAGCGCCCGCAGGACGCGACCGCCGTCGAGGGGCAGGCCGGGCAGCGAGTTGAAGGCAGCCACGAACAAGTTCGCGAACGCGAAGCCTTCGGCGAGCAGCCGCGCCACGGACCCGTGGGCGAACAGCGGTTCGACGGCCAGCCCGACGCCGCCGAGCAGCAAGCTGGTGAGGGGACCCACGGCCGCGACGAGATATTCGCGGCTGGCCTTGCCCGGCTGCTCCTCGACCACCTCCGAGACACCGCCGAAGAGCTGCAGCACGACGCGCCGGACCTGCATGCCGAGTGCCTTGGCCACCGCGACGTGACTGATCTCGTGGACGAGGACCGATCCGTAGAGCAGCAGGACGAACAGCAACGAAACGGCGTAACTGGTGCCGTCGCCGATCGACGGCACCCGGCGCCGCACTTCTGGCGCGTAGCTGACCGCGATGACGAGCACGACGAGGAACCAGATCGGTTGAACGACGATCGGCACACCGAGGATCCGGCCGACCTGCAGGCCGGCGCCGGCTGCCGGCCGCTGCGGCTGCTCACCACCGCCGTCGCTCATGCAGCGATGCTAGGCGTGACGGGCCGAGGCAGGGTCGCACCTGACAGGATCGGGCACATGCTG
>JAVEEE010000409.1 GCA_030840615.1 Frankiaceae bacterium
CGAGCGGCAGCACCCAGCCGGCGCCACCTCGCGCGACCGACGACATCTCCTCGACCATCAGGCGGTAGGGATCGGTCGGCGGAAACGTCTCGCGCCGGGTCGACCGGCCGTCCGACACGAGCATCGTCGTCTCGTCCTCGACCCACGACGTGAATGCCGCGTCGCGCAGCTCGATCTCGCCCCGGTCGCCGGTGACGACGATCCATTGACGTGCCGGCTCGTCGATGCCGGCACGGATCTCCGCCTCGCCGTCGTCGAACCTGAGCACGGCCTCGGTCACGAGGTCGACACCGGTGGCGCCGAGCTCTTGGCGGGAGACGACATCGCGAACCGGCTGTCCGAACGCCCAGAGCGCAGCGGACACGGCGTAGCAGCCGACGTCGTAGAGCGCGCCGCCGCCGCGCTCCGGCTCGAGCCGGTAGTTGCCGGCCAGCTGACCGGCGAAGGTGAAGCCGGCAGCGGCGTGGCGAACGGTCCCGACGGCGCGTTCGGCGATCGCCTGTTGCGCCGCACGCACCCGCGGATGCCAGCGATACCAAGACGCCTCGACGAGCAGGCGCCCGGTGTCCTGGGCGACGCGCGTCATCTCGTCGACCTCGGCTGTGTTCAACGCGAGCGGCTTCTCACACAGCACGTGCTTGCCCGCGCGCATCGCCGCCACGGACCAGCGCGCATGCACCTCGTTGGTGAGCGAGATGTAGACCGCGTCGACGTCGGGGTCGGCCAGCAGGGCGTCGTAGGACGAATACACCGGACCGGCCGGGCGCAGGCGGGCCGCGCGTTCGGCGTCACGTGCCGCGACTGCGTGCAGGACGGCGCCGTCGGCTGCGTGCGTCGCGGGGGCGAGGGACGTCCGGGCGATCCAGCCGGCACCGAGGAACCCCCATCGCACCGGCTCCGGCGCTGGTGCCGGCGCTGCCGGCTTGGTGGTCACAGCGGCGTGACGGTCCGGCCGTCCTCCTGCGCCGACACCGTCGCCGCTTCCATGACGGCGATGTTGCGACGCGAGCTCTCCGGTGACAGTGACATCGGCGCTCCGGACAGCAGCAGGTCGGCGAGCTCCCGATGGAACGGATGCCGTGGTGACGGCGGCAGTGCGAGTGCGGTCACCGAACCGTCGACGGCGTGCATCGACATCGCTGCCGGCGACTCCGCCGCGGCGAGGCTGTCCTCGATGAGCCCGCCGACCGGGTTACGTGAGAGCACCCGCTCGTGCCGCCAGTGACCGACGAGCGCGCCCTGCGTTCCGAGCACGAACCACTTAGGCTTCATCGCCGCAGCCAGATCCGAGTGGGTGAACTCGGCCTCGGCGCCGTCTTCGAACCGGATGGTCACCCGCGAGTGGTCGGCGTTGCTCACGTCGTGCCACATCCGCTTGTGCTTCGCGGCCGTCACGTGTCGCACCGGCTGTGGCAGCAGATCGAGCGCCCAGTCCAGGTAGTGCGATCCCCAGTCGTAGACCGCGCCGCCACTGACCTCCTCGTCGGAGTGCCAGAAGTTGCACGGGTGTCCGTAGGAGCCGACGAAGGACTCGTAGTGGAACACCTCGCCGATGCGGCCGGACCGGACGACGGACTTGAGCGCCAGATAGTCGGAGTCCCAGCGCCGGTTCTGGTAGACGGCAAGGGTTCTGCCGCCGTCGCGTGCGGCGGCGATCATCTCGTCGGCCTCCGCGGTCGTCAGGCAGAACGGCTTCTCGACGACCACGTGCTTGCCGGCCGCCAGCGCACGCAACCCCCAGTGCGCATGCGTGTTGGGCGGCGTCGACACGATCACCAGGTCGACCTCGTCGTCCCCGAGCAGCACGTCGGCATCGGCATAGGTGACGACGTCCGGCGCGGTCCGGCGTACGACGTCGAGACGTGCCGAGCTCTTGTCGCAGACCGCGGCGAGCCGCAGCCCCTCGACCGCCCCGATTGCATCGATGTGCTCGACACCGATGGCGCCGAAGCCGAGCAGGCCGATCGCGACCGCACCGCCGTCACGACGACCGAGGGCATGGCGTATCCACCGGTGCACCAGCCGCCGGAAGGCGGGGTCGTCGAGTGTCTGCGGTCGGGAGCCCGTGGTCAGCACTCCCACCCGGGTCGACGGACGCCACGTCATGACGGCGTGCTCGGTCAGTCCACTCATCGCCGTGAGCAGCACCTCGACGCCGTCGAGCACCTTGTCGAGCTGCAGCCAGCTGTCCGTGACGACCAGGTCGCCGTCGACCCGGGCCAGCAGCTCGCCGGCATCAGGACCCGGCCGCAGCCTCACCTCGTGCACCGGCATCGGTCGACCAGGGAGGACGCCGGTTGCCTCGACGACCTCGGTGACGTCGGCGTGCACGGCGAGGGATGAACCGAGCAGCAGCACCGGCACGCCGCCCGCGATCAACGCGGCATGCCCGGCGCCACCGAGCGGCCGGTCGTCGATCAGCAGCACGACGTCGGCGCCGGCAGGAGTCGCGTCCACCGTGAAGCCGCAATCCACCAGATGGCAGGCCAGCCCGTCGGCAGCGGCAAGCATGCTCGCGTCGGTCGACTCGGCCAGCAGCGCCACCCTGGTCATGACGTCACCCTAAGCCGGAAAGGTTTGCCGCGCCGCTCGGCGACGCACGACCGGTGAAGGACCCCGAGGAGGCGCCATGCCCGCCGCGACAGCTCCCGTCGAAACAGTCGTCGATCGCATCGAGAACGCAGGTCCACTCGATCCGGTCGTGAAGACGGTGCGCAAGATCGTGCAGACCGCGCTGAAGCCACAGGCGCTGCGCGACGCGCTGCACGGTGTCTGGCTGGGCCATCCGATCCACCCGGTGCTGACCGACGTGCCGATCGGCATGTGGTCCGCGGCCGCCGTCCTCGACGTCATGCCGGGAACCGGCGCCGCATCGAGCGCACTCATCGCGGTCGGGTGCGCCGGGGCCGTGCCGACCGCCGTCACCGGCTGGGCCGACTGGTCGCAGCTGCACCCGCAGCAGCAGCGGGTCGGCCTGGTGCACGCGGCCGCGAACATCATCGGGCTGGGCTGCTACGCCGGGTCGCTTGCGGCCCGCATGAGCGGACATCCGCTGCGCGGCAAGGCGTGGGGCTACGCGGGGTTGGGCGCGGTCATGGTCGGCGGATATCTCGGCGGTCACCTCGCCTTCCGGCAGGCCGCCGGTGTCAACCACGCGGCCGACACCATCGACCTGTTCCCTTCGGGCTGGCAGTCGCTCGGGCGCCTCGACGACCTGCCCGACGGCAAGCCGGCCAAGCGGACGGTCGACGGTGTCGACCTCCTCGTCGTACGGCGAGGGCAGCACGTCGACGTCCTGTCCAACCAGTGCTCGCACCTGTCCGGGCCACTGGCGGACGGCGAGTTCAGCATCGAGCGGGGGCAGGGCTGCATTGTCTGCCCGTGGCACGGATCGACGTTCCGGCTGTCCGACGGCCGCGCAGTTCACGGTCCCGCGACGGCGCCACAGCAGCGGTTCGAGACCCGCATCGTCAGCGGCAACGTCGAAGCCCGCCTCCCCGGCTGATCAGCGGCGGCGGACGACGGGGTCGACGCCGTTGACGACGTTGATCACCGGTTCGCCGGAGACTGCCCGCTTCACGTTGTCGATGACGGCCGCGATCAGCCGGCCCTGCGCCTCGCGGGTTGCGCCGGCTGCGTGCGGCGAGAGCAGGATGCGGTCGTCGTCGCGCAGCGGCGAGTCCGGCGGGAGCGGCTCGGTGGCATAGACATCGAGCGCCGCACCGCCCACCTGCCCGCTGCGCACCGCGTCCAGCAACGCCGTCTCGTCGAGCACTCCGCCTCTCGCGGCGTTGACGACGAACGCGCCGGCCGGCAGCTTCGCCAGCCGCTGCGCCGACAGCAGCCCGCGGGTCTCCGGCGCCAGGGCAACGACGACGACGAGGAGCTGGCTGTGGGCCAGCAACGAGTCAAGGTCGAGCCAACGCGCTCCGCCCGAGTCGGCGGCCGGTCGTTCACGCCGGCTCCAGTAGGCGACGTCCGCGCCGAGGGCGCCGAAGCGCCGGGCGCACTCGACCCCGATCCGGCCCATGCCGATGATGCCGACCCGGCGGCCGGCGACCTCGCCGCCACCGCGCTGGGCGATCTCGAGCTGCGGCCACCCGCCCGCCCGGGTCTGCGCGTCGGCCCAGCTCAGCCAGCGCAGCACGGCGTAGGAGGCACCGACGCACCACTCGGCGACGCTCACCGCGTTGGCGCCGGCGGCGTTGGCGACCGGGATCGCGGCCGCGGCCAGCGCGTCGACGTCGAGCGAGTCGACCCCGACGCTCGGCTGCTGGACGAACGCGAGCCGGGACGCCCCGGCGAGCTGCTCGGCCGTCAGCCCCAGCGCGCCGCTCCAGTCACCGAGCAGGAGGTCGGCGCGCGGCAGCGCGGCCGCGACGGCTGCCGGCGTCCGCTCGGTCGGCACCTCGACCTCGACGGGCAGCCCGTCGAACAGCGCCGCGAGCAGCGCCGGGTCGAGCGGCGGCAGGGCGAGCAGGTGCCAGGGCGCGGTCACGGGAGCGATCGTGCCAGATCGGCCAAAGTGGACATCAGCCCCAACAGCCCCACTTGTCACACCAGTCACAAAGGCGCTAGCGTGATCAATTCCGGTGAGACCGGGTCGGGAGGCAAGGATGACGCTCATCCGCGCAGTGCTGCGCCGCTACGCCGGGGCCGGCATCGCCGTTCTCCTCGCCGTGGCAGTGACCGCGTCCGCCTCCGGCGTGGCGCACTACCAGGTGCGTCCCGGGGACACCCTCTCCGCGATCGCCCTGCGCTACCACACGACCGTCGCCGCGCTGGTCCGGCTCAACCACCTGCCCGGCAACGGCAACCTCATCTACGCGGGCAGCACGCTCGCGATCCCGAGCCAGCACCCGGCGGCCGGGCCCACCCATCGCTTCCGCACCGTCACGAGCATCTACGTCGTACGACCGGGCGACTCGCTCTACGCCATCGCCGCGCGCTTCCACGCCCGCTGGCAGGGCATCGTCCGGCGCAACCACCTGCCCAGCTCGCTGATCGTCGTGATCGGCCAGCGGTTGAAGATCCCGCACCGGATCCGGGTCCACGTCCCGAGCCAGAGCACCGCACCCGTGCCCAGCCGCGACGCGGTCGCCGCGATGATCCGGGCCACCGCCGGTCGCTGGCACGTCGACCCGAGGCTCGCCCTCGGCGTGTCCTACGAGGAGTCCGGCTTCAACCAGGCTGTCGTCTCGTCCGTGGGCGCCGTCGGGGCGATGCAGATCATGCCGACCACCG
>JAVEEE010000410.1 GCA_030840615.1 Frankiaceae bacterium
TCGGGCTGCGAATGTCCGCTGTGGCGGTGGGCGCCTTGGCGCTGGCCGTGGCAGCGTGTGGTGGAGGTGGGTCCAAGCCGTCCGCCAAGGTCGAGTCTGTGGGCAAGATCACCGGGGCCGCGGCGTCAGAGGTCGCGCCCTGGGCCGCCTCGGGGAAGATCCCCAAGACGACGATCAGCGTCTGCTTCTTCTCGGGGCCTGAGTTCGAGGCCATGAAGAAGCGCGGGCCGCAGTTCACCACGTACACCAAGGGTGCGGTCACGGTGAAGTTCGTCGAGATCCCGGTGGCCCAGTGGCTCCCGCAGACGCTCACGCAGCTGCGCTCTGGCTCGTCGAACTGCGACATCGTCGACGACTCGTCTTCGGGCGCGACGACGTTCGAGCCTTACCTCGACCCGATCGAGCCCTACATGAAGGATGCGGCCTTGTACAACGCCAAGGCCTACAACCTTCCCGACTTCCCGAAGGCCGTCCTCGACCAGGTCACCTCGAAGGACAAGGGCTTGATGGCGCTGCCGATGGCCAGCGACACCCAGCTGCTGTTCTACCGCAAGGACCTGCTCAAGAAGTGGGGGATCGCGCCGCCTCCGGACACCGGCTGGACGTGGGACCAGTACTACGACGTGCTGCGCAAGGTGAACGCCGGCATCGCCAAGGACGGCATGACAGGCGTCTCGGGCACCACGTTCTCGGGCACCCGCAACACCGACGGCGGCATCTCCGCGCTCATGGGCATCTGGTCGGCCGGCGGCGATCCGTTCGCGGGCGGCAAGCCCAACTTCCAAGACCCCAAGGTCATCAAGGGCCTGAAGGACTTCGCCGGCTTGAAGACCGATCTCAAGGCGGTCTCACCGGGCATCGGCGGCTACGCCTATGCCGAGGTCCTGACGGCGCTGCAGAAGGGCAAGGCCGTGACGGCCATGCAGTGGAACGCATCGTCCCCGCCGCTGGAGGACCCCAAGCAGTCACCGATCACGGCGGGCAAGATGGGCTACACGGTGACGCCCTACGACGCGAGCGCCGGTCCCACCCAGCAGCGGGCCTACCCGTCGATCCACGCATTCGGCATCAACAAGTCGAGCAAGCACAAGCGTGAGGCCTTCGAGTACGCCGTCTGGTACACGAGCCAGAAGACCGCGATGGACTTCGTGAGCGCGGGCGAGGGCAGCTCCGGACGGTCGTCGGTGCTCAACGACCCCTCGATCGTCTCGAACCAGCCGCAGATGAAGGCGCTCGGGGCGTCCCTGGCGCTCATGCATCCGCTGCCGGACGTCCCGTCCTCCGCGGACCTCATCTCCAACGTCGTCGGCGCGGACTTCAACTCCGTGCTGACCGGCTCCAAGACCACCGATCAGGCTGCGAAGGACATGCAGTCGGGGTCGGAGGCGCTGTTGAAGAAGGCAGGGCGCTAGCAGGGCGAGCGGGGCTCGGGCTCGCTGACGAGCCCGAGCCCGCCTGCCCCGGGCGCGGTCCATGGAGCTTCACAAGGCAGTCACCCAGCAGTTGCCGCGCAGCGCGTCGCCGGCCGGCGACACGCGGCCCCGCGCCGTCGCGCGGCAGCGGCTCAACCCGCGCACGCGCCGGCGCATCGGGAGCATCCTCAACTACAGCGGGATCATCGTCTGGCTGCTGATCTCGTTGGCGCCGGTGGCCTGGATCGTCATCCAGTCGCTGAAGCTGCCGCGCGACGTCTTCGCCATCCCGCCGAAGTGGCTGTTCAAGCCCAGCCTCGACGCCTATCGCCAGCTCTTCGCCGACACGGGTGCGAACTTCGCCCACTACCTGCTGAACACGATCATCGTCACGGTCACCTCGGTGGCGATCGCCGTGCTGGTGAGCGTTCCGGCGGCGTACTCGCTGACCTTCCTTCGGGTCAAGCGGCGCGCGCTGTGGCTGGTGGCGATCCTGCTCGCCGCCATGCTTCCGCCGATCGTGCTGCTGGTGCCGCTGTACGTGTTCTGGAAGGGCCTGAACCTCGTCGACAACCCCACGTCGCTGGCCTTCACGTACGCGGCGATCGGGGTGCCGTTCACCATCTGGATGCTGCGCGGCTTCATGCTGCAGATCCCGCGTGACCTCTACGAGGCGGCGCGCATGGACGGGGCCGGCCATCTGGTCCTGCTGACGCGCATCGTCGTTCCGCTCATCCGCTCCGGGGTCGCCGCGGCCGCGATCTTCCTCGTCATCGCGGCGTGGAACGAGCTGCTGTTCGCGTCGATGTTCACGACCGAGAACCGGACGGCGCCGGCGGGCATCGTCGCCACGCTGATCACCGACCGGACCATCGCCTGGGGTCGGCTCTACGCCGCGGCGACGCTGGTCGTGGTGCCGATCATCATCTTCACCATCGGCGTGCAGCGGCACTTCGTCCGTGGCTTCACCTTCGGCGCCGTCAAAGGCTGACTTACAACAATCGAGGACGTGCACATGCGGCTTGGACTGACCAACGCGTCGTACCAGTACCTGTTCGGCGGCGACGGCGAGATGTTCGTCGACCGCACCTCGGGCCGCTACGACTGGCGCGGCATGGCGGCGCCGTACTTCACGCAGACGCCGGTCACGCTCGACATGGCGCCTGAGGAGTTCCACATCCGCCGGGCGACCGAGCTCGACGTCGACGTCGCTCACACCGGGCTGTCGCGCTGGGACGACGAGCACGTGGCCAAGATCAAGTCGCTGCTGGCCGAGGGCGACCACGAGCTGATCCCGGCCATCGGCGCCGACTTCATCGTCCGCGGCGACGAGGGCAAGCGCGAGATGGAGACCGCCGAGGACCTCATTCGTCGCTACGGGGACTTCGGCGGCATCAACACGTGCAAGCTCTGCCTCGTGCCGATGATCTACAACCGCTTTCGCAACGACCCGCCGCTGCGCGAGCAGCTGGACCTCATCATCGAGGCGCTGCCGCCGCTCGTGCGGGCGGCCGAGGAGGTGGGAATCGTCCTCGCATGGGAGAACCACCTCGACTACCGCGCCAGCGAG
>JAVEEE010000423.1 GCA_030840615.1 Frankiaceae bacterium
GATGCACCAGTCGGGGCACTCGCGCGCGCAGAGCATGCAGACCGTGCAGTTCTCCTCGAACAGTGCGATGACGCCGCGGCTGCGTGGCGGAAGCTCCGGTCGCTGGTGGGGATATTCCTGCGTGACCGCGGGCTTGCCCATCGACCGCAACGTCACCGCCAAGCCCTTGACCAACCCCGCGCCGGGGAGGCCGCTCACGCCGTCACCACCCGGACGACACCGGTGACGGCCACCTGGGCGAGCGCTGCCGGGACCAGCGCGGCCCACGCGAACTTCTGCAGCTGGTCCTCCCGCAACCGGGGGTAGCTGACCCGCAACCAGATGACGACGAACGCCAGCGCGAACGTCTTGAGCAACAGCCACAGCCAGCCGAGCTGGTGCTCGAGGAACGGGCCCTTCCAGCCACCGAGGAACAGCACGGCCGTCAGTGCGGAGAACACGACGATGCCGGCGTACTCGCTGAGGATGAAGAGGCCGAAGCGCAAGCCGGTGTATTCGGTGAACGGACCGAACACGATCTCGCTGTCGGCGACCGGAGCGTCGAACGGTGGCCGGCGCAGCTCGGCGAGCGCGGCGGTGAAGAACACGAGCGCGCCGACGCCCTGGTAGGGCAGCCACCACCAGTGCCACGCGTGGGTGATGCCGTCGAGCGACAACGTGCCTGCGGCCATTGCCGCGCTCGCCGCTGCCAGCACCAACGGCAGCTCGTAGGCCATGAGCTGTGCCCCCGCTCGCATGCCGCCGAGCAGCGAGTACTTGTTTGCACTGGACCAACCGGCCATCAGGACGCCGATGACACCGACGCTGACGACCGCCAACGCGAAGAACACCCCGACGCTCAGATCGTGTGCGCTGTCGCCCGGACCCACCGGGATCGCGATGAGCACGAACAGGTAGGGCAGCAGCGCCACCGCGGGTGCGAGGTTGAACACCCGGCGGTCGGCGCGGGCCGGGACCACCGACTCCTTCTGCACGAACTTGACGCCGTCGGCGATGAGCTGCGCCCAGCCGTGGAAGCCGCCGGCATACATCGGGCCCAGC
This sequence comes from Frankiaceae bacterium, assembly GCA_030840615.1. Taxonomy (GTDB): domain Bacteria; phylum Actinomycetota; class Actinomycetes; order JAFAQI01; family JAFAQI01; genus JAFAQI01. The sequence goes on from JAVEEE010000423.1 coordinate 1,042, forward strand.
CGCGACTGCATGTGAGCCATCGCCTTGTGCTCCATCTGACCGACGAGCAACGGCACGGTCAGGAAGACCATCAGGCAGCCGAGCAGCTTGGCCCCTACCTCGACCGCGGTCATTCCGGGCCCCACTCGCCGGGACCCGGCACCCCCGGCGGGAGCATCCGCCGCCGACCGGGGGAAGCCGCCTCGGTGTCGCGGTCGGACTCGCCCGGCTCCTTCGCGCCGGGCCAGACCTTGGCGACCCGCGATGCGAGCACGAACTCCTTGCGCAGCGGATGCCCTTCGAAGCCGTCGGGCAGCAGCAGCGGAACGAGGTTGGGGTGACCGTCGAAGACGACGCCGAACATCTCGAAGGTCTCGCGCTCGTGCCAGTTGGCCCCCGGCCAGACCTCGGCCAGCGACGCGAGCCGTCCCCCTTCGCGCGTGACGTGCGTCCGCAGCCGGATCTGGTGGTGATGCGTCGTCGACCACAGATGCAGCACGACAGCGAGCCCGGCATCCTCGCGATCGGCGGTGGAGCCGTCGTCGTACGCCGACAACCAGTCGAAGAAGCGGCACGCGACGCGTCCGTCGTCGCGCAGCATCGTCGCCGCTTCGAGCCAGCCCTCCGGCGGCACGTCGACGGTCAGCTGTCCGAACGACACCTCTGCCGTCGCGCCTTCGATCCGGCCGGTGACGTAGGAGCCCAGCTCATCCGGCGACATCAGGGCACGTTGCCATCGGGAACCGCCAATGGCGGTGCGACGAGCGGTGCGGTCAGCGACTCCGCGTCGACGCTTCGGATGGGGTGCCGCGGCGCCCAGTGGTAGCGGTCGGCCAGCGACTCCTGCGCGATCTTCTCCTGCAGCCGCAGGATCCCGTGGAGCAGCGCCTCCGGGCGGGGCGGGCAGCCGGGCACGTAGACGTCGACCGGGATGATCTGGTCGACGCCCTTCGTGACGCAGTAGGAGTCCCAGTAGGGCCCGCCGCAGTTGCTGCACGACCCGAAGGAGATGACGTACTTGGGCTCGGGCATCTGCTCGTAGAGGCGCTTGACGGCGGGGGCCATCTTGTCGGTGACGGTCCCCGACACGACCATGAGGTCGGCCTGGCGCGGGCCCGGCGCGAACGGGATCACACCGAGACGGATGAAGTCGTGGCGGCTCATCGACGTCGCGATGAACTCGATCGCGCAGCAGGCCAGCCCGAAGTTGAAGACCCACAGGCTGTAGCGGCGCCCCCAGTTGAGCACGAAGCGGATCGGCGCCGGCGCGACCCGCGAGCCCACCCCGATCCCCTGGATCTCGACGTCGGTGGGTCGCGACCTCCCCCCGCCCAGAGCAGGGCTCAGACCCACGTCAGCACGCCCTTCTTCCAGGCGTAGTGGAGGCCGACCGCGAGGAAGCCCAGGAAGACGAACATCTCCGCGAGGGACAGGCCGCCATAGCCGGGCAGCGCGAAGACAGTGGCCCAGGGGAACAGGAAGACGGCGTCCACCGCGAAAACGACGTAGAGAAACGCATAGACGTAGTAGCGGACCTGGGTCTGCGCCCAGCCCTCCCCCACCGGGTCGACGCCGGACTCGTAGGTGAGCAGCTTCTCCGGCGTGCTGCGCCAGGGCCGAAGCAGCCTGTTGACGCCCAGGCCGAAGACCACGAACCCGACCCCCAGCAGGCCCAGCAGGCCCAGCAGCGCGTAACCGCCGAAGTAGCCGTGCATGCGCGCTGCAGCCTCCTTCGGTCCCCGCGGACGGGAATGGCCGATGTGACCCGGAGTTGAGCCTATTGAACGTAGAATTCACTCAAGGAGGCGGCTGCGGTGGCCAAGGAAGTCCAGCAGCGCGACCGGATCATCATTCGGTTCGCGGGTGACTCCGGCGACGGCATGCAGCTGACGGGTGACCGTTTCACCAGCGAGACGGCCGAGTTCGGGAATGACATCTCCACGCTGCCGGACTTCCCGGCGGAGATCCGGGCCCCGGCGGGGACGCTTCCCGGCGTCTCGGCGTTCCAGCTCCACTTCGCCGACCACGACGTGATGACCCCGGGCGACGCCCCCGACGTGCTCGTCGCGATGAACCCGGCCGCGCTCCGGGCCAACGTCGCAGACGTCCGCGTCGGCGGCGACCTGATCGTCAACACCGACGAGTTCACCCCGCGCAACCTCGCGAAGGTGGGCTACGCGGCCAACCCGCTCGAGGACGACTCGCTGTCGTCGTTCCAGGTGCACCCGATCCCGCTCACGTCGCTCACGGTGAAGGCGCTGGAGGGGCTCGAGGTCAGCCGCAAGGACGCCGAGCGAGCGAAGAACATGTTCGCGCTCGGCATGCTGTCGTGGCTCTACAACCGCCCGACCGACACGACGCTGGCATTCCTCGAGCGCAAGTTCGCCAAGGCTCCCGACCTTGCCCGCGCCAACGTCACGGCGTTCACCGCCGGCTGGAACTTCGGCGAGACCACCGAAGCCTTCACGGTGCGCTACGAGGTGAAGCCCGCGGTGATGCCGCCGGGGCTCTACCGCAACGTCACCGGCAACACCGCGCTGTCCTACGGGCTCATCGCCGCCAGCGTCCGTTCCGGGTTGCCGCTGTTCCTCGGCTCCTACCCGATCACCCCGGCGTCGGACATCCTGCACGAGCTGGCCAAGCACAAGCGTTTCGGCGTACGCACGTTCCAGGCCGAAGACGAGATCGCAGGAATCGGTGCGGCGCTCGGCGCGGCCTTCGGCGGCGCGATCGGCGTCACCACGACCAGTGGCCCGGGCGTCGACCTGAAGTCCGAGGCCATCGGCCTCGCGGTCACGCTCGAGCTGCCGCTGCTGATTTGCGACATCCAGCGCGCCGGCCCGTCGACCGGCATGCCGACCAAGGCGGAGCAGTCGGACCTCCTGCTGGCGATGTTCGGCCGGCACGGCGAGGCGCCAGTGCCGATCGTGGCGCCACGATCGCCGTCGGACTGCTTCCACGCGGCGATAGAGGCCGCTCGCATCGCGGTGACCTACCGCACCCCGGTGATCCTGCTCTCCGACGGCTACCTGGCCAACGGCGCCGAGCCGTGGGCCGTCCCGAGTTCCGAGGACCTGCCCGAGCTGACCGTGGGCTTCGCGACCGAGGCGCCACGATGGGCACCGGCGCCTCGCCGTGCCGGCCGAACATCGCGAGCAACAGGTCGGACTGCTCGGCCTTCGTCGGCATTCCCGTCGACGGTCCGGCGCGCTGGATGTCGCAGATGATCAGCGGCAGCTCCAACG
>JAVEEE010000427.1 GCA_030840615.1 Frankiaceae bacterium
CTCACCGGCAGGTCAACGCTCACCACCCGGCTGGTCGAGGAGACCGCCGTCACCGCACCACCCGGAGCGACCGCTGCACCGACCTCAACCGCGTGTGCCCCGACCCGCACCGGACCCGCCGCGAACACGACCGCACCGACGTCGACCACGCCGGTCTGCGCGACGCCGAGGTCGTCCTGCCAATCCTTCACCGCCGCCGCCGTGGCCGTGGTGTAGCTCGTGTCGACGGTGAACCCGCTGTAGCCGAGCCGCCGCAGCTCCCGCTCGAGCTGACGCACGTCCGGGCCGTCGACGCCGACCTGCAAGACCCGGTACGCCGGCACCCGACCCCTCATCAGGACGGTCGGGTTGCCGTCGACCGCGAACAGCCGATGGCCGGGTTGCACGACGGCACCTTCGGCGGCGAGCCAGGTCAGCGTGCCGGCTAGCCGCGACGACATGGTCCAACCGTCGGCGTAGCCGAGAGTCCCGTCGACCGAGGTCGTCGCGACCAGGTCTCGCTTCTCGACCGGCGCGGTCGAGGTCGCCGCGGTTGATGCCGCCGGAGTCGCCGACCCGGACTCGGAAGCCAGCGAGACGCCGACGGAAGCTGCCACCGCGACCAGCACGGCTGCACCGGCGCCGACGACAACCCCGCGCCTCGTTCGCGGTTTCACAGGAGCATTCACTGCGGCCCCCGGTGCACGGAGAAGCCGCCGTCGCCGCCGAGCAGCGAGCGGCAGGCCTTCAACGCCTTCTGGAACGTCGGGTCGTCCGGGTTGGGCCCTTGCCCGGCGCCGCGCGAGCCGCCGCCCTGCGCCCGGATCCGCACGCCGCCACCCGAGAAGTCCGGATCGGGCATGTCGACGCCGTTGTCGCGCATGCATTTCGCGAACTTCAGGGCGCGCTCCTGCGCTGCTGCGTCGAGCTTGCCAGGGCCCCTGGATCCGCCGAGCTGGGGCATGTACTGCTTGCATGCCTGCTGCGCCTTCTGCACCGTTTGCGGCGAGACCCTGCCCTGGATCCGGATCGACATCCCGCCGCCGCTCCCGACCTGAGGGTCGGGCATGTCGACGCCGTGCGCGCGCATGCACTCGGCGAACTTCAACCCGGCCTGCTCAGCACTGAGCGACGGCGTAGCCGACGCCGTCGGCGCAGCCGTCCCGCCGGCGGTTGCGATGCCGGTGTCGCCGGCGGCATCGCCGCCGCACCCGGAGAGCGCGAACACACCCGCCAAGGCCAGCACGCCGCTGACCGCCGACCCCGAACGCCCGAGCGTTCTGTTTCGTCTCATCTGCCGCTCCTCGATTGCTGCGAAGCGACAGCGCACCAGGTCGGCGGTAAGACCGGCGTCAGCGCGAAACCTGACGGTGGTCTTAAGCCGGACACGGGAGGCTTCGGCTGCCGTTCCGGCGCGCCGTGCCGGATCCGCGCCAGTCGGCGGGCGTGCCGGCAGGAGCAGGAGGTTCCGATGCGCGTGCTTGTGGTCGAGGACGAGCCGATGCTCGCCGACACGATCGCCACCGGGCTCCGCCGCGAGGCCATGGCCGTCGACGTCGCGTACGACGGGCACGGCGCGTTGGAACGGACAAGCCTCAATGACTACGACGTCGTCGTCCTCGACCGGGACCTGCCCGGCGTGCACGGCGACGAGATCTGCCGTGAGATCGTGCGCAGTGCCGCGTTGACGCGCGTGCTCATGCTGACCGCCGCCGGCGCCGTCGACGATCGCGTGAACGGACTGTCGATCGGCGCCGACGACTACCTCGGCAAGCCGTTTGCATTCGCCGAGCTCGTCGCGCGGATCCGTGCCCTCGGCCGGCGCACCGCGCCAGCGCTGCCACCGGTCCTCGAACGAGGTCCGTTGCGCCTTGACGTCGCGCGACGGCAGGCGTTTCGCGACGGGCAGTACATCAACCTCGCACGCAAGGAGATCGCGGTCCTCGAGCAGCTGCTGCGTGCCGACGGGGCCGTGGTGAGTGCCGAGCGGCTGCTGGAAAAGGTCTGGGACGAGCACGCCGACCCGTTCACCAACGTCGTACGCGTCACCGTCATGACGTTGCGACGCAAACTCGGTGTTCCCGCGGTCGTGCTCACCGTGCCGGGCGCCGGCTATCGCATCCCATGAAGAGACTCGTCGATGCGCTGAAGAAGCCGACATTGCGCGTGCGCCTGACGATGATGTACGGCGCGACCTTCCTCGCCGCGGGCGTGCTGCTCGTCGCGGTCATGTACCTGCTCGTCCGCGACCGGCTCGGCGAGCCCGGGAGCGCGCGGCAGGTCTTCATCTCGGGAAGGTTCGCGGGCTCCGCAGACGTCGGGACGAGCGCGGCGGGGCAGCCGCCGGGCTCGGGGCCGTTAACCGTCGACGGCCGCACGCTCGAGCGCGTCACGGCCGGAGTTCAGAACTATTTCGACGCGACGATGAGCTCGTTGCTATGGCGGTCGTCGGTGGTGCTCGCGATGGCTGCCGTCGTCGCGATCGGACTGGGCTGGCTCATGGCCGGCCGCGCGCTGCGACCGCTGCATCAGGTCACCGACACGGCGCGGCGGGTCTCCGACCGCGGACTGCACGAACGCATCGCGATGCAAGGCCCGGACGACGAGATCAAGGAGCTGGCCGACACCTTCGACGCGATGCTGGAGCGGCTCGACCGCGCGTTCGACGGGCAACGCCGGTTCGTGGGCAACGCATCGCACGAGCTCCGTACTCCCCTTGCCATCCAACGGACGTTGCTGGAGGTCTCGGCCACGGATCCGGATGCCGGCGAGGAGGTCCGGCGACTGGCGCGGCCGCTGCTCGTGACCAACGAGCGCAGCGAGCGACTGATCGACGGGCTGCTGCTCCTGGCGCACAGCGAGCAGGAGCTGCATGTCCGGGAAAGGGTCGACCTCGCCGAGGTCGTGGACGACGTCGTCCTGGTCGTCACGCCGGACGCAGCGGCCCGCGACATCGCGATCCGGGCGCAGACGTCACATGCCACCGTCGACGGCGAGCCGGTGTTGCTCGAGCACCTCGTCATGAACATCTGCCAGAACGCCGTCCGGCACAACATCGACGGCGGAAGCATCAACGTCACCTGCCGGGCGCACGACGACGACGTGGTCCTCACCGTGGCGAACACGGGAGCGGAAATCGCCGTACGCGACGTCGGCGTGCTGTTCGAGCCATTCCGGCGGGGACGAGACCGGGTCAACGGCGAGCGCGGGAGCGGTCTCGGCTTGTCGATCGTGCGGGCCGTCGCCTACGCCCACGGCGGCCGGGTGACCGCTTCGGCCCGGCCCGGCGGTGGGCTCATCGTCGAGGTCCGGCTTCCGGCCCGAGGGAGTCGCGGCTGACGAAGAGCCGCGCCACAACGGCAAGCTGGGCGAGGCAGGAATCAGACGTCTGACGACGAAGGCTTCGGGGACGTCACCCCAGAGGAGTTTTCATGTCCCGCCACCTTGCCCTGCCCCGCCGCCTGCGTGCGGTGGTGGCCCTCGGCGCTGCCGCGGCCTGCATCACCCCGGCCGTCGCCGCCCTGCCCGGGTCGGGTGCCGCCGCGGCGACCGGCTCCTCGATCACAGTCCCGACCTCCGTGGGCAAGACGGCGACCACGTCCTGGACCGGCACCATCCCACCCGGCGCCAACGCCAACAGCGACTGCAGCGGCCAGCAGCTCGTCGACGAGCACAAGTTCACCGTCAAGGTGCCCAAGGGCACCTATGGTCTCGTCGTCGCGAACATGTCGGTCACGATCAGCTGGACGCCCGCCGCCACCGGTGACACCGCTGACGAGATCCTCACGCTGATGGGGCCGGACGGAAAGACCATCGGCTCGAGCGACGGTGGCAACCCGCAGGAGCAGGTGGCGCTCACCAACCCGAAGCCGGGCACCTACACCGCGCTCGCCTGTGGCTTCGCCAACGCCGCTCCCCAGGGCTACAAGGGTGTGGTCGCGATCGCAACGTCGCGGATCGTCCCGGCCCCGCCCAACGGCGACACCCACGGACTGCAGTTCTCCGCGACCGTCCCGGCCGACCCGCAGCGCGACGAGGGCGAGCCTGCGATCACGACCGACGGCGCGGGCAACATGTACACCTGCGGCCCGACCGGCTTCAGCCAGATGAACGACTACGCGCAGGTCTCCACCGACGGCGGTGACCAGTTCCACCTGGTCGGCACACCGCCGCGCGGCCAGATCGGTCACGCCCAGGCCGGCGGCGACTGCGCACTCGCGACCGCGAAGACGAAGAACGCCAAGGGTCACTACCAGCTGGCCTACGCGGGCCTCGGGCCGTTGACCGGGTTCAGCACCGCGACCTCCGACGACACGGGCCGCACGCTGGTCGGGTCACCGGACAGCGAGTCGATCCCGGCGGTCGACCGTCAGTGGATCGCCTTCTCCAACGCGAAGACCTCTTTCCTCAACTACAACCACAGCGCGCTCGGCCAGGTCGTGCAGAAGTCGACCGACGGCGGCCTCACCTATGCGCCGCCGGTCACCGCTGCGACCGACGGTGGCCGCATCGGTCAGATCCGCGCCATCCCGGCGTCGATCACCGGCACCAAGCCCTACATCTACTTCCCGTACGACGCCGGCACGCTGGTCAAGATCGCGCTGTCCAAGGACGGCGGCGACACCTGGTCGCAGTGCGTCGCGGTGGACGCGAAGGCCCCGCCGGTCGCCGGCTTCGTCTCCGCTGACAACGACCGCCAGGGCAACGTCTACGTCGCCTACGCCGAAAAGGGCGGCGGCCGAGACACCTACCTCGTGTCGGCGAAGTTCCGCAACTTCAAGCACTGCGACGGCCCCAACGACCCGGACAGCTCGGCGAAGAACACGAAGAACCCAGGCTTCACCAAGAAGGTCCGGATGAACCGCCGCCCGATCGAGACGACGGTCATGCCGTGGGTCACCGCGAGCGGCAAGCCGGGCCGGGCAGCGGTCGCGTTCTACGGCTCCAGGCGCATCGGCGACCCGGACAACGGCAGCTTCCACACGTCCTGGAACGTGTATGTCAGCCAGACTCTCAACGCGTTCGACCGCCACCCGGGGGTCGGGATGGTGCAAGCCAGCACCCACCCGTTCCACTACGACTCGATCTGCCTCAACGGTCTCGGCTGTGACGTCAGCGGCGGCGACCGGTCGCTCGTCGACTACTTCACGATGGACTACGACCGCAAGCGCGGCGGCCTCGTCATCGTCTACAGCCAAGCCAACAAGCGACCCGGCGACCCCGAGGGCGTCATCGCCATCCCGGCGGTCGTGACCCAGATCGCCGGCCCGAGCAACGGCGGCGGCAGCGTGCTGCGGCGCGGCCACAAGCCGCTGAGGCAGAGCTCGTCCGACCCGCGCGGCGACGCGATCAGCCGCTACTCGGTCACCAACATCGGTGTCGACGTTCGCGACGCCGGCAGCGTGAAGGTCTCGGCGCTCGACCTCGTCGACCGCAACGGTCACCGCGCCGTGACGATAGGCAAGCGCAAGGGCGGCGGCTTCACCGTCACGATGCGCTACCAGGATCTGTCGAAGGCCGCACTGGCAAAGGCACTGAACGCCACCTCGGACAACCAGCCGGGCTCACTCGTCTACCTTTTCCGCTTCTTCAGCGGCTACCGGCCCGTCGCCGCCGTGGCCAAGTATGACCGCACCAACGGCTTCACGTTCGGGTTCAGCCGGTTCGACGTGCCGCTCAACTGCGGCGGCAGCGCCAGCACGGCCGGCGGTGACGTCAACGGCAAGTGCGAGACCTACACGGGTGAGGACGCACCGTTGAAGGGTCACGTCGACTCGCAGTCCAACTCGATCACGCTGTCCGTCCCCGCGTCGTACCTGCGCGGTCTCGGCAGCGGGCTGCGCCACGGCAAGCCCTACCCCGGTCTTGTGAAGGCGACGAAGGGCACCCGGTTCTACGACGGCACGGCGGCGACATTCGTCAACGACTCGGCGGTGCCGACGCAGCAGACCTGGATGCAGCAGGTCGACAACGCGCCGGCGTTCGACTTCCGGATTCCGGGTGCCACGTCGGCGGGAGCCGCCGGCATAACGCCTGCCCCGACGTCGAACCGGGACGGAGCGGCGCGGTCGGCCATGGCGCTGGTCGGCTCGGTCGTGGATGCGGCCGCACCGATTGCGATGCTGGTCGTGCTGATAGCCGTCGCCGGCTGGGCGCTGCGCCGGCGGCGGACGGCGCCCGCTGTTTCCTAGGGCGTCAGGTCGAACAGACGCAGAGCAACGCCACGCAACTCCTCCGTCAACGCCGCCCGTGCCTGCGCCGGTCGCAGGTGCTGCGTCGCAACGACGCCGTAGAGCCACAGCCCGAGCTGGCGCACGTTGGTGCGAAAGTGCGGATGGGCGGCAAGCTCCGACCCCAGCAGCCGCTGGATCGTCTCGACGAAAAGCGCAGCAGCACGCTCGTCACTCGCCCGCAATGCCGCGCGTAGCTCGGCATCGGACCGGCTCGCCAGCAGCAGCTCGAGGATCGCGACCATCGCAGGCTGTTCCGCCCACGTGAGCATCTGCGCGACGACGGCATCGACGCGCGCCGCGGGTGACCGAGCCTCGAGCTCGTCGGTCCGGCTCGACGCGAGCAGCCGCTCCTCCGCCTCCATCGACGCGGCAGCCAGCAGGTCGGCCTTTGACGGGAAATGCCTCCAGAGCCCGCCGTTGCTGAGCCCCGCCCGGCGCACGATCTCCGGCAGGGACGCACCGGCATAGCCGCGCTCGGCCAGGCACGCCAGCGTGGCGTCGACCAGCTTCGCCCGGCTCGTCGCCCGCCGCTCGGCCTGCGTCCGCCGCTCCGGCGCCGCTGTTGTCGTCATCCGCCTGACCTCCGTTGACTTAGAGGGAAGCCTACCTCTAACGTCGCCCAGGTGAGAAGGTGCGCCCTGCGGCGCCTCCGGGTGGCCACCGCCGCTGCCGGACTCACCGCTGCCCTCACCGCCGGCTGTGGCACGACCGTGTCGACCGTCAACGGGGTGTCGGCCGGCTCCGATACCGGTCTGAGCGCGACCGACCCGACCGGCGTCACCGGCGCTACCGGCACCGGTCCCGGTAGCGCGGCCTCGACCGGCGGCGCCGCCACCGGCAGCACGTCCAGCGGCGGGCTGCCGGCAACCGGCCAGACCCGCGCCGCTGGCACCCCGGCCGGCACACCCCCGCTCGACGCACCGCCCTCACTCACCACCGCGCACGGCCGGCTGGTCGTCCACCTCGGCGTCGTCTATCTCAAGGGTCTCGACCAGGCCTACAAGGCCGCGAACGGCGGCAAGAGCTCCACCACCGACTCGCAGGCCGACTACGCCGCGGTCATCAAGTCCCTCAACGCCCGGCCACATGCGCACACCACCTTCGAGCCGAGCTACTACGCCGTCGACGCGTCGTCGACGCAGTCGCAGGCCGACCAGCTCGAGGCTGCATGCGCGCACTTCACCTCCGACGTGCACGTTGAGATCGTCGTCAGCTACTCCGCCGGCGCCGACGGCGCGCTGGCCCGTTGCCTGCAGAAGCACGCCGTGCCGATCGTCGACGGCTCGACCGGTGCCTCCGCCGGTGCTTCGGTGCAGCGCGCGGTTCCAGATCTCTGGCAACCGAGCCAGCTGTCACTCGACCGGGTCGGTGCGTTGCAGGCGACCTACCTCGTCCGCAACCACTGGGTCGATGCTCGGTGGGGTTCGTCCGCACGCTGCACCGGCATCACCAAACCGCGCATCGGCGTCATCACCTTTGACCGGCCTGACTGGCGTGCCGCCTACACCAACGCCGTCGCGCCGACCTTCAAACAACTCGGGCACCCGGTCTATGACCAGGTCTTTCTGGCCGTCAGCGGCTCCACCGCGGAGCAGCTGGCGCAGGCGTCGTCCGGTGCACAGAACGCCGTGTTGAAGTTCGCCAGCGAGTGCATCGACCACGTCGCCTTCGTCGCCAACGTCGCGCTCGACTACCTCTTCATGAACGTCGCTCAACAACAGGACTACCACCCGCGTTACGGCCTGAGCTCCCTCGAAGCGCCGCCCGTCATCGTGCAGAACCTGCCCCAACCGACCCCGCAGCTGCACGGTGCGATCGGGCCGGGGTGGGCGCCGTACGCCGACGTCGCCATCGCGCAGTTCGACGCAGTGTCGAAGCAACCGGGCCGCGACTGCATGGCGATCCTGACGCGCGCTGGGCTTGCTCCCAAGGACAACAACTCCACGCTGCTCGCGCTGCCGTCGTGTGAGGGGCCGATGTTCATCGACGCCGTGGTCGATCATTGGATCGCCGCCGGTCGCAGCGGCTCGCTCCTCGACGTCGTCAACGCGATGCACGGTTCCTACCCGCCGGCGGGCTCCTACGCCGCCGACCTCAGCGCGGCTCACCACGACGGAGCCGGCGCCTACCGGGGCTTCGCCTACAACGACGGCTGCTCCTGCTTCCGCTACACGACTGCCGTCCAACGGATCTGACGTGCCGCTCCTGCGTGGACGCGCCGTCGCAGTCCTCACCGCCACGCTGCTCGCCGGCAGCGTCGCCGCGGGCACCGGCGTGCCGGCCGCACCCGCCGCGTCACCGAGCACCGGAACCGTTGCGAGCCACGCAGACCTGGCCCGGCACCGACTCGTCGACGCGCACGGCCGGCCCCTCGACGGGCGTGGCACGACCATCGCCATCATCGACACCGGCGTCGACCCGACCCACCCGGCGTTCGTGCTGCCCGGCGGCCGGTCGAAGATCGTGCGCACCCTGTCGGCGCTGCCGTGCGCTCGCTACGGCGAGGAGAGCTCCTACACCCACGAGCTCAGCAACGACCCATCGTGTCTGGTCGACGTGCCCGCCGGGACGACGTCGGACGCGGGGCACGGCGGTCACGGCACGTTCGTCGCCGGCGTCGCCGTCGGTGTCCACTACCGGCTTCCCGACGGCACATCCGTCGGCGGCTCGGCACCCGGCGCCCGCGTCCTCATGCTGTCGACCAGCACCGCTTTGGTCGGCATCACCAACGCGTTTTCCTGGATCCTCGCGCACCACGCCCGCCCGTGCGGCGCCGGCGTAGCCGCGTCGACCTGCCCACCGATCCGCGTCGTCAGCTGCTCCTGGGGCGCCGACTCGCCCACGATCATGCGACTGCAGGACAGACTCGCCCACGCCGGCGTGCTCACCGTCTGGGCCAACGGCAACGGCGGCGGCGATGGCAGCAGCAGCACGTCCAACTACGCCGCCACGCACGAACGGACCCCAGGCGTGCTCGCCGTCGCCGGTTACGACGACCTCGGCACCGGCACCCGCACCGGGCGGGTGCCGGCATCGTCGTCGCGCGGCGCGAAGGCCGATCCGCGGACCTGGCCCGACCTCGTCGCACCCAGTGTCGACATCGTGTCGTCGTGCCGCGCCTATCACCCGATCTGCCCAGCCATCGAGACAGCGACGCCCCGCAACGGA
>JAVEEE010000436.1 GCA_030840615.1 Frankiaceae bacterium
AGCGGTTCAAGATCAGTGGCTCCGGCAAGATCCTGCGCGAGCAGGCCAACCGTCGCCACCTGCTCGAAGGAAAGTCGTCGACGCGCACCCGTCGGCTGGCCGCCGATGTCGTGGCCTCGAAGGCCGACGTCAAGAAGGTCAAGCGCCTCCTCGGCAAGTAGCCGTCCGTCCCCAGCAAGGAGTTCACACGTGGCACGCGTCAAGCGGGCAGTAAACGCCCACAAGAAGCGCCGAGTCGTCCTCGAGAGGGCGAGCGGTTACCGGGGTCAGCGCTCCCGGCTCTACCGCAAGGCCAAGGAGCAGATGCTCCATTCGATGACCTACGCCTACCGCGACCGCAAGAAGCGCAAGGGCGACTTCCGTCAGCTCTGGATCCAGCGGATCAACGCAGCGGCGCGTCAGATCGGCATGACCTACAACCGGTTCATCCAGGGCATCAAGGCCGCAGGCATCGAGATCGACCGCAAGGTGCTGGCCGACATGGCTGTCAACGACCCGCCGGCCTTCGCCGCGCTCGTCGAGCTCGCCAAGGCAGCAGTCCCGGCCGCGAACAGCCCAGCCGCCTGATCCACACCCGTCAGATCTCCAGCACCATGTCGGACTCCGCAGACCCTCGAGGGCTGCGGGGTCCGACGTCTGTGTGGGCGGTGACGAGGTGATCGCCTCCGAGCTGACGTCGGTGCGCGCCCCCCGCGTGCAGGCCGCGAGACGGCTGACCAAGCGCACCTTCCGGGCTCGCGAGCGGCGCTTCCTGGCGGAGGGACAGCAGGCGGTCCGCGAGGCGCTAGCCGCTCCGGGCCGCGTCCTGGAGATGTTCGCGACCCGGGACGCCGCCGACCGCCATGACGACCTGACGGCGGCTGCGTCCGCCGCCGGTGTCGAGATCCAGCTCGTCAGCGGCGCCGTGATGTCAGCGATGTGCCAGACGGTGACACCGCAAGGTGTCGTCGCGGTCTGTGGCTTCGTCGACGTCCCGCTCGACGAGGCGCTCGCCGCCCGGCCACGTCTTGTCGCTGTTCTCGCGGATGCCCGGGATCCGGGCAACGCGGGCACCGTCGTACGGACCGCTGACGCGGCCGGAGCCGACGCCGTGATCCTCGCCGGCGCCAGCGTCGACCCCTACAACGGCAAGTGCGTGCGCGCATCGGCCGGCAGCATCTTCCATCTCCCCATGACGGTGGATGTCGAGGTCGAGGCGACGCTGCACGCGCTGCGCGCGGCTGGGCTGCGCGTGCTGGCAGCCGACGGCAACGGGACCGACGATCTCGACCAGGCGAGCGACGACGGTCGCCTGGACGGACCGACGGCGTGGGTGTTCGGCAACGAGGCCTGGGGCCTGCCGGAGGCCACCCGGTCGCTCGCCGACGACGTGCTGCGGGTGCCGATCCATGGCCGGGCCGAGAGCCTGAACCTCGCGACGGCTGCCGCGGTCTGCCTCTACGCATCGGCCCGTGCCCAGCGTCGAGCGTGATCTTCCGGGGCTCCCGCTCCCTGGGTAGGCTCGCCGGCATGGCAGGGGGGAATCCAGGCTTGATCGCCGCAGACGATCTCCCTGACGGGCTCGTCGTGGCAGACCGCGACGGCCGCGTGGTGGTCTTCAACCGCGCTGCTGCGCGGGTGACCGGCGTCGACCCCGAGACGGCCCTGGGCAAGCAGCTCGAGGACGCCCTGCCGCTGGAGGGACTCGACGGGCGCGCCTGGTGGCCGCACGCCGCCCCCTATCCCGGGCTCCGGGTCACGACCGGCCACCCCGAGCGCAACCTGCTGCTGCCCGGCGGAACCGAGATCCTCGTGACCTCGCGCTACCTGCGCGACGAGCCCGACGGCCAGGTGACCCGGGTTGTCGTGGCCTTGCGAGACACCCGGCACCGCGCTCGCGAGGAGCTCAGCCGCGCCGAGCTGGTCTCCACGGTCGCCCACGAGCTGCGCTCACCGTTGACCAGCGTCAAGGGGTTCACCGCGACGCTGCTCGCGAAGTGGGACCGGTTCAACGACGACCAGAAGCGCCTGATGCTGGAGACCGTCCAGGCCGACGCCGATCGCGTCACCCGCCTCATCACCGAGCTGCTCGACATCGCCCGGATCGACTCGGGACGGCTGACGGTCCGTCGCCAGGTCGTCGACCTCGGCCGGACCGTGCGGCGCCACGTCGACGGCATGGTCGCTGCCGGCGAGGACGCGGACCGATTCACCGTCACGGTCGAGGACGGGCTGCCCGAGATGTGGGTCGATGCCGACAAGGTGGACCAGGTTCTCGCCAACCTGCTCGAAAACGCTGTGCGGCACGGCGCCGGGCACGTCACCATCGTCGTCGAGCCGGTCGGCGACGGAGCAGGAGTGACCGTGATGGACGAGGGCGAGGGCATCCCCCCGGAGGCGCACGACCGTGTCTTCACCCGGTTCTGGCGGTCCGGTCGACGCGGCGGCACCGGCCTCGGCCTTTACATCGTGCGGGGTCTGGTCGAGGCGCACGGCGGGCGCATCCACGTCGGCCAGGCGCCCGGCGGCGGCGGGCTGTTCCGATTCGTGTTGCCCGCCGGCACCCCGGAGTTCCTGGA
>JAVEEE010000447.1 GCA_030840615.1 Frankiaceae bacterium
GGGCCAGGTCGGCCATGACCATCACGGCGCCCTTGAGCACGCCCACGAGCATGACCTCGCGATCGGCGTAGTCGGTCTCGATCTGCTTGGCGAGCTCGGCGATCTTGTCCGCAATCTGCTGCTCCGAGACCAGGACGCCCTCGATGTCGGGGTGCAGGTCGGGCGGTTGCTCGGCTGTCGTGTCCATCGGCAGGAGCGGTGAGGTCATCGCAACGTGAGCCTGTCACACCGGCGCTCCGCGACCAACCCCCCGGGCAACGACACGGCGCCTTGCCCGTGCCAGTCGGTAACGAGCCGGTCAAGCTCCGCGACGTGTGCGGCGCTGACCGAGCCGGCGGGCGCACCGGCGTCGACGGCGGCGCGGCGCAGAACGCGCCGTCGTACCGCCGGCGGCAACGGCAGCAGTGCCTCGACCGACAGCTCACCGGTGAACTCCTTGGCCCACTCGTCCAGCGCGTCCGCATCGGCTCGAAGCAGGCCGGCGGTGCGGGCGAGCGCTTCGGCCACACCCGGGCCGAGCGCGTCCTCGAGCGCCGGCAGCGCATCGCGCCGCACCCGTGCCCGTGCATAGGTCGGATCGCCGTTGTGCGGGTCGTCCCAGACCGGGATGTCCAGCGCGGCACAGGCGGCCCGGGTGACCGACCGCTTGATGCCGAGCAGCGGGCGCAGGTAGCGGCCCGAACGCCCGGCCATGCCGGACAGCGACCGGGCTCCGGATCCGCGGGCGAGCCCGAGCAGGACGGTCTCGGCCTGGTCGTCGAGCGTGTGGCCCAACAGCACCGCGGATGCACCGAGCCGGTCGGCCGCGGCGTCGAGGCAGCGATAGCGCGCGGTGCGCGCCGCGGCTTCCGGACCGCCGGCACGACCGACGGTGGCCCGCTCGACCGCGACCGGGTCGAGGTCCAGCCGGCCGCAGGTTTCCGCGACCACCGCAGCCCGCTGCGCCGAGCCTTCCTGCAGCCCGTGGTCGACAGTCACCGCGCCGGCGCGCAGCCCCGCCGAGGGCGCGACGTGCGCGAGTGCCGCGGCAAGGGCCAACGAGTCGGCGCCTCCGCTGACCGCGACGAGCACCAGGTCTCCGGCGCAGATGTCGGTGCCCGCGGGGACGGCGAGCGCGGTCCGGACCGCCGCCCGGGTGGCGGCAACGGCCGGATCGATCCGCATGGTCAGGTCAGCCGTTGACGGCGGGTAGGGCCGGTGGATCGGCGAAAACCCGTGCGGTCCACTGCTGTGGCTGGCGGATCTCCGCGGCGTCCGGAAGCAGCTCCGGGCCTGCCCACACCCGGTTGAGCCCGTCCATGCCCGCGGTCTCGACGACGGCGCGGACGAACCGCGCGCCCTCGGCGTACTGCTTCAGCTTCATGTCGATGCCGAACAGCCGGCGCAACATCCGCTCCAGGGGGTTGCCCGACCGCCGCCGCCCCTCGAACCGCTCCCGGATCGCGGCGACACTCGGGATGACGGCCGGCCCGACGCCGTCCATCACCACGTCGGCGTGACCTTCGAGCAGGCTCATGAGGCCGGTGACCCGATCGAGCACCGCGCGCTGCTCCGGCGTCTGCACCAGCTCGAGCAGGCTGAGGTCGGACCCGCCCCGCGCGGCACCCGCCAGCGACCCGAGCGCCCCGCGCAAGCGGGACAGCACCGCAGTAGGGTCGAGGTCGGCCGCCGTGAGGTAGTCGCGCATGAGGCTGCGCACATGGCCTTGCAACCACGGCGCGGCCGCGAACTGGGTGCGATGGGTGACCTCGTGCAGGCACACCCACAGCCGGAAGTCGTGCGGGTCGACACCCAGCGCCCGCTCGGTGGCGACGATGTTGGGCGCCACCAACGTGAGGCGTCCGCCGGTGGACTCGTCCGGCGCCGGGCCGAGCAGCTCGAACTGGCCCAGGACGCGGGTGGCGAGATAGGCCAGCAACGCACCGACTTCTGCCCCGGTGGCCTTCGGACCGATGGTCGACGCGACAGCGCCGAAGGGCACTGCACGCCCCTCGGTCAGCGTCTCGAGGATCGGGTCGAGCAACGAGCGGAAGCCCTCGACGTTGGAGCGCACCCAGCCCGGGCGGTCGACGACGGTCACCGGCGAGTTCGCCGTGGCTCCGTCGGGTGCGGCCAATCCGGTGTAGCCGCGGACGTGCTCGTCGGCCTGCGCCGCGAGGTCGCGCAGGTCATCGACGATGCCGACCGCTTCGGCGAGCGGAAGCCGAGGGCCGGGCGGGACGAGGCGAGTAGCGGTCGCGGTTGCCACCCGCCAGTCGATGAGCTGCATCGGCCCACGCTACGTCGGGTCGGGGCGGTCGGGCTCCGCGTCGGCGGGGTCGGGTCGGCGGGGTCAGGGGCAGCCGCACCGGGCGAGCCGGGCAGCGAGCCGGTCGAGCGCCTCCTCGGCCGGGCCGGGCACCGAGGCGTGATCGGTGACGAACGCGAACAGCAGCAGGTCTCCGTCGGCGTCGACGACCTGGCCGGCGAGGGCGCTCACCCCGGCGAGGGTGCCGGTCTTCGCGCGGACCACACCGGCGGCTCTACGAGCGGGCCCGTGTCGGTAGCGGTCGGCGAGCGTGCCCGACGCAGCGCCGACGGGTAGGCCCTCGAGCACCGCGGCCAGGCGCGAGCCCGACGTCGCCGCGAGTCGCAGGACGGCAACCAGTGCCCGGGGTGTCAGCCGGTCCCGATGCGACAGACCACTGGCGTCGTAGAGGTGAACGCCCTGCATGGGCACGCCGAGCCCAACCAGCCGGCGGGTGAGAGCCGCCGCCGCGCCGGCGAACGTCGCCGGCTCGCCTTCATGGGCAGCGACGTCGCGGCCGAGCGCTTCGGCAAGGTCGTTGTCGCTGACGGTCAGGAGCCGCTGCACGAGCGCGGCAAGCGGGGCGGACGAGACCGACGCGACGTCGACGGCCGCCGGCGGAGCAACGGCGGGCGCCGGGCTGCCGTGCACGGTCACGCCGCGCACGTGCAGCGCTGCGGCGAACAGCCGCGCGGCCTCGGCGGCCGGAGTGGTCGTGCGGTCCGGGGCGTCGGGTTGCAGCCGGCCCTCGTCGACCTCCAGCGGCACCAGCCTCGACACGTCGCCGCCGCTGAAGTAGCCGGCGTTCCACCCGGGGGCGAGCTGTTGGCCCCTCCACGCGCTGACGTCGTAACGCAGCCGCAGGGGGCCGGTGACGGCGGCGACTGCCGACGCCGTACGCCGCGCCAGCGCGACCAGGCTGGCCGCCGGTGGGTAGCCCCGGCCGGCGGACGCGGACAGCGTGACGTCGCCACCGCCCACCAGGTAGAGGGTGCGACCGGCGCGCACGACGCTCGTGGTCAACCGAGCATCCGCGCCGAGACTGTCGATCGCGGCAGCGGCGGTGAGCAGCTTGAGCGTCGACGCCGGCGCGATCGAGGAGTCCGCACCCTCGTCGAACAGGGTCTGCCCGGTGCCCGCGTCGACGACCAGACCGGCTACCGATCCGCCCAGAGCCGGATCACGCAACGCGCGACGCAGCGCAGCCGTCACGCCCGGCTTCGAAGGCACCGCCGCGGCGCCGAGCTCGGGCAGTGCGGCCGGGCGGGGCGGGGCCGGCGTCGGAGTCGGCGCGGTCGGGACGTAGTCGGCCGTGCCCGTGGCGACGTAGACAGCGCCACCGCCGGCGACGACCGCGAGAGCGACGCAAGCCGCGATCAGCTGCGACCGACGCATCGCGGGCACGACCTCCTGACGATCCGACACAGCCGGCACGAGACACTGACGCCGTGGAATTCGACGTGACCATCGAGATCCCGAAGGGTCAGCGCAACAAGTACGAGATGGACCATGTCACGGGTCGGATCCGCCTGGACCGCACGCTGTTCACGGCAACCCAGTACCCGGCCGACTACGGCTTCATCGACAACACGCTGGGCGCCGACGGCGATCCGCTTGACGCGCTCGTGTTGCTGTCCGAGCCGACGTTTCCGGGCTGCCTCATCCGCTGCCGCGCGATCGGCATGTTCCGCATGCAGGACGAGGCCGGCGGCGACGACAAGGTCATGTGCGTTCCGGCCAACGATCCACGCCAGGAGCACCTGCGCGACATCCATCACATGCCGGAGTTCGACCGGCTGGAGATCCAGCACTTCTTCGAGGTCTACAAGGACCTCGAGCCCGGCAAGAGCGTCGAAGGAGCTCACTGGGCCGGGCGCACCGACGCCGAGGCCGAGATCGAGAACTCGCGGCGACGGCTGGCGGAGTCCGCACACGACGGCTGACCGCCGCCCTGGTCGGGTGACCCAGGACGGCGGGCAGCGTCAGTGGCATTGCAGGTCTAGCGTCAGGCGGCCTTCGACCGGTCGCGGTTGCCCAGCGAGATCGAGATGCCCATGTTGCCGGCGACTGCACGGAGGAACTCGCCTGCACCGACGAGAACGATGCCGGTGACGACAGGCTCCTGCCAGCTGGCCCGGAGGTCCTGGCCGAAGGCCTGGAAGACCGAGTAGTCGATGGCCCAGGCACCGAGAATCGCGATGCCGACCGTCATGGTCGTCGTCAGCGCCTTCGGAGCCTTGACGGGCAGTACCTCGTCGAGAACCTGCGCGACGACGGCTAGCGCGAGCGCAAGGCCCACGAACACGACGAACGCGTACATCTTGTTGCCTCCTTTGCGACGCACGGCGCGCCGCTCACAACAGTTCGACCCGGCGTACGACGCTTGGTTACATCAGCCGGTAACTTTTTTTCGCCGGAGGAGGTCGAAGCTCTCGGATGGACGTCGACCCGGCGCTCGTCAAAGCGTGCCAACGCGGCGAACCCGCAGCGTTGGACGCGCTGATCCGCGCGACCTACGCCGACGTCTACGCGCTCTGCCGGCGAATGCTCGCCGATCCGGACGAGGCGGCAGACGCGACGCAGGAGGTGTTCGTACGGGTGATGCGCTCGGTGCTCGGCTTCCGCGGCGATTCCGCCTTCGGCACGTGGCTGCATCGAGTGACGGTCAACGTCTGCCTCACATCACTGCGCAAGCGCTCGCGGGCCCGGGCTGTCGGCATGGTCGCCGGCGGCACGCCGTTCGGGATGCCGGGTGACGAGCTCGAGCTGGCGTCGACGGCGGACGCCCCGGAGGAGCGCGCGATCACTGCCGACCTTGCGGCGCGTTCGGAGGCCGCGCTGGCACAGCTGCCCGAGGACGCCCGCGCAGTGGTCGTTCTCCGCGACATCGAAGGGCTGTCGACGAAAGAGGTCGCAGATCTGCTCGGCGTCACCGAGACGGTCGTGAAGGTCCGGTTGCATCGGGCGCATGCCCGGCTGCGCAAGATGATCCTGGGACCGGAAGCCGCCGAAGGAGGAGCCGGAGCATGACCGACGACGACTCCTCGCCGCGGTTCTGCCGCGAAGCCCAGGCACAGCTGCCGTTCCTCGTCAGCGGAGAGCTGACGGGGTGGGGCGCCCGGGTCGTCCGCGCTCATCTGAAGCGGTGCGCGAACTGCACGGCCGAGCTCGGGCGCCAGGAGCAGCTTTCATCAGCGTTGGCATCGTTGCGGAAAGCGCCGCCCGAGCCACCAGCCGGACTGCTGGAGGATCTGTTGCACCGGGCCCGCGGTGGCAAGCTGCGCGAACGCGCAGCGGTGCCGG
>JAVEEE010000490.1 GCA_030840615.1 Frankiaceae bacterium
CCGACTCGGCCGGGTCGAGACCGCGGCGCTCGCGATCGTCAGCTGTGGTCTTGCCTGCCTCGCGCTGGCCGCCTAGGACGACCACCCCGCCGCTGTCGACCTCACGGGCCGGCTCCTGCTGCTGATCGCCGTCACCGTGGCCGGCGTAGGGGCAGCCGCGGCAGCGCGCAGGCGCGGGACGGGGGCGACCGGGGACGTGTGGGCCCTGGGTTTCCTCGCCGGTCTCATGTACGGCGCCGGCGGCATCGGTGCGCGCATGCTGGCGAAGCCGCACTCGATCCAGGGACTGCTGCTCGATCCGGCCCTATGGGCCATGGCCGGAGCGGGGACTCTCGGCTTGCTGCTTTATGCGATGGCGCTGCAGCGCGGAAGCGTCACGGTGGCGACGGCTGCAGTCGTCGTCGCCGAGACCCTGATGCCGGCCGCACTCGGGATCACGCTGCTGGGGGACCGGCCGGCACCGGGTCGCACATCGATCGCCGCGGTGGGCTTCGCGCTGACGGTCTTCGGCTCGCTGCTGCTCGCGCGTTACGGCGAGGCGCCGGCGGGTTCGGGGACGAAATCCGCTCCGGGCGTTGCGCGCCCAGCCGCCTGAGCGGGTAGGTCACCGCCATGGCGAAGCCCGACCTTGCGACCTACCGGCGCAAGCGCAACCCGGCAAGGACACCGGAGCCGGTACCCGCGCGCTCGGCGGTGGCCCGCGGGGCCTCCAAGGGCAACACCTTCGTCGTGCAGGAACACCACGCCACCGCGCTGCACTGGGACTTCCGGTTGGAACGCGACGGTGCGCTGGCGTCGTGGGCGGTGCCGAAGGGCCTGCCACTGCATCCCGACACGAACCATCTTGCCGTGCAGACCGAGGACCACCCGCTCGACTACGCGTCGTTCGAGGGTGAGATTCCTGCCGGCGAGTACGGCGGTGGCCGCGTCACGATCTGGGACCACGGCACCTACGAGTGCGAGAAGTGGACTGACCGCGAGGTCAAGGTCGTGCTGCACGGAAGCCGGGTGCAGGGGCGCTACGTGTTGTTCAAGACCGGTTCCCGCGACCGCGACTGGATGATGCATCGCATGGATCCGGCACCGGCAGGCATCGAGCCGCTGCCCGACCTCGTTCGCCCGATGCTGGCCGCCTCGCGCGACGAGGTGCCACGCGACGACGCGGCCTACGGCTACGAGTTCAAGTGGGACGGCGTACGCGCGATCGTCTACGTCGACGGTGGTCGCCCACGAGTGCTGTCGCGCAACGACCGCGACGTGACAGGCTCCTACCCCGAGCTGAGGGGACTTGCCGAGTCCTTGGGAGCACGTCAGGTTGTGCTCGACGGCGAGATCGTCGCGATGGACGCGACCGGGCGCCCGTCGTTCGAGGCACTGCAGTCGCGGATGCACGTCACCAACAGCGCCCAGGTCAAACGGCTCATGACGCAGACCCCGGCTACCTACCTCGTCTTCGACGTGCTCCACCTCGACGGGCGTTCGCTGCTCGACCTGCCCTACACACAGCGCCGGGAGATCCTCGAGTCATTGGCTCTGTCCGGGCCTGCCTGGCAGACGCCGCCGCACTTCGTCGGCGGCGGCGCAGCCGTTCATGCTGCATCACGTGAGCAAGGGCTCGAGGGCGTCATCGCCAAGAAGCTCGACTCGCGCTATTTCCCGGGCAAGCGGTCAGACTGCTGGCTGAAGGTCAAGAACTTGCGCACCCAGGAGGTCGTCATCGGCGGGTGGAAGCCGGGCGAAGGTCGGCGTAAGGGCGCCATCGGCTCGTTGTTGGTCGGGGTTCCCGGCCCGGAGGGGCTCGACTACGTGGGACACGTGGGGACGGGCTTCACCGACAAGATGCTGCGCGACCTGGAGTCGGACCTCGGTCGACTCGTCCGAGACGAGTCGCCGTTCTCGCGTCCGCTCCCCCGGGCCCAGGCCAAGGACGCGCGGTGGGTCGAGCCCGAGCTCGTCGGCGAAGTCGCGTTCAGCGAGTGGACCCGAGAAGCACGGCTGCGACATCCCACCTGGCGTGGCTTGCGGCCGGACAAGTCTCCTGCCGAGGTGGTTCGTGAGTCCTGAACAGAAGGTGGCCGTGCAGGTCGACGGACGCACGCTGACGTTGTCGAACCTGCACAAGGTGCTCTATCCGGAGGTGGGGTTCACCAAGGGTGAGGTCATCGACTACTACACGCGCATCGCGCCGGTGCTGTTGCCTCACCTACGTGACCGCCCGCTGACGTTCAAGCGCTATCCCGATGGTGTCGAAGGCAAGTTCTTCTTCGAGAAGAACGCTCCTTCACACGCGCCGGAATGGGTGCAGCGGGTCACGTTGCCGTCTCCGGGTTCGACGAAGAACCGCAGCACGATCAGCTACGCGATCGTGTGCGACCTGCCCACGCTGGTGTGGGCAGCCAACCTCGCGACTCTCGAGCTGCACGTCCCGATGTGGCGGGTCACCGCCCGGGGCAAGCCGCAGAACCCGGACCTGCTCGTGTTCGACCTCGACCCCGGGCCACCGGCAACGATCGTCGAGTGTTGCCAGGTGGCACAGCACGTGCGCCTTGCCCTCGATCACGACGGGTTGACCGCCTACCCGAAGACGAGCGGTTCAAAGGGACTGCAGCTCTACGTGCCACTCGATGCAAAGGCCTCCTGGGAAAACGTGCACGCCTATGCACGCGCGTTGGCCCAGCAGCTCGAGAAGAAACTTCCCGACCTCGTCGTCTGGAACATGAAGAAGGAGCTGCGCACCGGCAAGGTCCTGGTCGACTGGTCACAGAACAACCCCGCGAAGACAACCATTGCCGTGTATTCACTGCGGGCCCGACCGACACCAACCGTCTCGACGCCGGTCACGTGGCACGAGGTCGAGGCCTGCCGGCGTCCCGACGATCTGCGGTTCACCAGCGCCGACGCGCTCGACCGGGTGGAAGAGCACGGCGACCTGTTCGAACCTTGCCTGGACGGCGGGCAGCGGCTCCCTTGAACGAGGGTCAGGTGTCCCGCGCGGTCCGGAAGGGGTAGGTCGAAGCCATGACCGACATCGTGTCGGCGCCTGACGCTGCGGGCGTCGTCGTCCTGGGTGGCGGCTCGGCAGGTGAAGCAGTCGCGCGCCAGCTCGCCGAAACCGGCCTACCGGTCACCCTCGTAGAAGACGGCCTCGTCGGTGGTGAGTGCCCCTACCTGGCCTGCATGCCGAGCAAGGCGATGCTGCACGCGGCCGCGAAGGACCGCTCCTGGCCCGATGCGGTGGGGTTTCGCGACGAGGTGGCGGAGCACCGGGACGACACCGCGGCGGCGAAGTCGCTTGTGGAGGCCGGAGTCGAGCTCGTCCGCGCTCGAGGTGTCGTGCTCGGTCCCGGCGTGCTGCGCGCGGGGCCGCGGGAGATCCGCTGGCGTGATCTGGTCGTGTGCACCGGGTCCGCCGCCCTGACGCCGCCGGTCGACGGCATCGACACCGTCGACGTCTGGACGAGTGACGACGCCTTGTCGAGCGACGAGCTGCCCAGCAGGTTGCTCGTGCTCGGTGGCGGACCGATCGGCTGCGAGCTGGCGCAGTTCTACGCGCGTTTCGGCAGCAACGTCACGCTGATCGAGTCGGCCGACCACTTGTTGCCGAGTGAGCCTGCCTTCGTCGGCGCGACGCTGCAGGAGGCGCTCGAGCGCGACGGAGCGCAGGTCCTGACCGGTGCAGGCGCGGATGAGGTGCGTGGCGATGCCGGCGGACTCGTGCACGTGACCGTCGGCGGTCGGGAAGTCACCGGCGACAGGTTGCTCGCTGCGACGGGAAAGAAGCCTCGGGTGTCAGGTCTGGGACTCGAACAGCTCGGCATCCGGCCGGACGACTCGTCGGCATTGCCGGTCGATGATCGATGCCGCGTGATCGAGCAC
>JAVEEE010000027.1 GCA_030840615.1 Frankiaceae bacterium
GTGCTCGACGCGTGCTTTGCCTCGGCGCGCTCGGGTGGCGCCCCGACGTCGGTCGGCTAGAGGCTCACTAGGCTGTCGGCGTGGAGCTCGACGATCTCGTCTCCGGCTGGCTGACCTTGCCCGACCTCGCCGAGCAGATCGACCTGCCGCTGGCCAAAGTGCGGCAGCTCATCCGGGACGGCCGGCTGGTCGTCGTCGAGCGGGGTGAACCCCCGGTCAAGCAGGTCCCAGCCGAGTTCGTCGCGGACGGCCGGCTGGTCAAAGGACTCGCGGGAGCGCTCACGGTCCTCCGCGACGCCGGCTACGGCGACCGCGAGGCGCTGCGGTGGTTGCTCACCGAGGACCCCGGCATCCCGGGTCGTCCGGTCGATGCGATGGCCGAGGGTCGCGACACGGCCGTCAAGCGGCGCGCACAGGTCTTGGCCTTCTGATGAGCGGCGACGAGCGGCGACTCCGGCTGCGCGACGCGCGCCTTTATCTCTGCACGGACAGCCGCAAGGAGCAGGGCGACCTGGAGGAGTTCCTCGAAGCCGTGCTGGCGGCCGGTGTCGACGTCGTACAGCTCCGCGAGAAGGGCCTCGAGGCACGCGACGAGATCGAGCTGGCCGAAGTCTTCGGCCTTGTCACGCGGCGCCACGGCGCGCTCTTCAGCATCAACGACCGCGCGGACATCGCCTGGATCTCGCGACCCGACGTCTTGCATCTCGGGCAGAACGACCTGCCGGTCCCGGCGGCACGCGCGATCCTCGGCGACGACGTCGTCATCGGACGGTCGACGCACGCGCCGCACGCGGTCGACATGGCGCTCGCGAGCGGTGTCGACTACTTCTGCGTCGGGCCGGTCTGGGCGCCCGACGAGCATCCGGCGCCCGGTCTGCAGCTGGTGACCTATGCCGCCGGTCGGGCACCCGCTGGCTCCGCGTGGTTCGCCATGGGCGGGATCGACGTCGACAACCTCGACGCGGTCATCGACGCCGGTGCGACTCGCGTGGTCGTCGACCGGGCGGTCACGCAGGCCGACGATCCGGCTGCAGTCGTCGAGGAGCTCGCCGGCCGGCTACGCGGCTAGCTCCTCAGACCGCCCGGCGACTGGTGGTTTCGGCGAGGTCGACAAGAGCGGTCTGCGCGATGGAGTCGATGTCGGCGTCCTGCAACGCAGCGAGGGCGGCCACGACCCGTTCGTCGATCAGCGTCTCCACCTTGGCGAGCGCGCCCGTCGACGCGATGATCTCGCGCAGCACGGTCACGCCGTCGGCGTCGAGCTGCGGGTCCCCGAGTCGACGCCGCAGCTCGTCCGCCTGCACGGTGCCGGCCGCCTCGACGGCGTAGGCGACGAGCACCGTGCGCTTGCCCTCGCGAAGGTCGTCGCCCGCGGGCTTCCCGGTCACGTCCGGGTCGCCGTAGACGCCGAGCACGTCGTCGCGCAGCTGGAACGCCTCGCCCAGCGGCAGGCCGTAGTCGCTGAAGACGTCGCACAGATCCGGGCGACCACCGAGCACCGCCCCGAGATGCAAGGGCCGTTCGATGGTGTATTTCGCTGACTTGAACCGCGCGACGCGCAGGGCGCGTTCGACCGAGCCGCCGCCGCGGGCCTGCTCGACGACGTCGAGATACTGCCCGCACATCACCTCGACGCGCATGGCGTCCCAGACCGGCAGGGCGCGCTGCAACGCCGGGGAGTCGAAGCCGCTGCCCGCGAGCATGGCGTCGGCCCAGATCAACGCGAGGTCGCCGAGCAGGATCGCCGCTGCCTGCCCGAACCGCTCCGGGTCGCCGTACCAGGCGGCGCTGCGATGAAGTGCGGCGAACCTCCGATGCACGGCCGGCGCCCCGCGGCGGGTGTCGCTGCCGTCGATGACGTCGTCGTGCACCAGCGCGCACGCCTGCAGGAGCTCGAGTGACGCGGCGGCCCGGATGATGGGCTCGCCGTCCGCGGCTGCGGTGGCGCGGTAGCCCCAGTAGCAGAACGCCGGCCGCAGCCGCTTGCCGCCGTCGAGCAGGAATGCCTCGGTCGCCTCGGCCAGCGGACCGAGCTCGTCGGCGATCGCGGCGAGCGCAGGCATGGCCTCGCGCAGGAAGTCCTGGACCGCCTTGTCGAAACGGTCACGAAGCGCGATCTCGGCCACGGGACGAGTATCCGGTAGGACCGGGGGCGTTCGTTCCGTAGCCTGACCTCATGCCGTTGCAGCCCACCGAGCGTCTCGCCGACCGCGCACCCGCCACGCGGGTGTCGACGATCCGTGAGCTGCTGGCCGGTGGCGAGCGCTCCTTCTCTTTCGAGTTCTTCCCGCCCAAGACCGAGGAAGGCGTGCGTCAGCTCTGGCAGGCGATCCGGCAGCTCGAGCCGTTGCAGCCGACGTTCGTGTCGGTCACCTACGGCGCCGGCGGCGGCACCCGCGAGACCACGGTGCGCATCACCGAGCGCATCGCGGCCGAGACGACGCTCACTCCGATGGGCCATCTGGCGATCGTCGGTCATTCGGTGGCAGAGCTGCGTCACGTCGTCGCGCAATACGCCGACGCCGGCATCCGCAACGTGCTCGCCATCCGCGGCGACCCGCCCGGCGACCCGCTGGGCGAGTGGGAAGCACATCCGGATGGCTTCAGCTACACCGCCGACCTCGTTCGGCTCGTGAAGTCGGTCGGCAACTTCTGTGTCGGTGTGGCTGCGTTCCCGGAGAAGCACCCGCGCTCCCGCGACGTCGACAGTGATGTGGCGTTCTTCATCGACAAGTGCCGCGCCGGTGCCGACTTCGCGATCACCAACATGTTCTTCTACGCCGAGGACTACGCCGCGATGCGCGACCGGGTGGCGGCACAAGGCTGCGAGGTGCCGATCCTGCCCGGGATCATGCCGGTGCTCAACGTGCGCGGCATCCAGCGCTCGGCCGAAATGTCGGGAGCACGATTCCCGGTCGAGCTGGCCGAACGCATGACCGCGGTCGAGGACGACCC
Organism: Frankiaceae bacterium; assembly: GCA_030840615.1. Lineage (GTDB taxonomy): Bacteria > Actinomycetota > Actinomycetes > JAFAQI01 > JAFAQI01 > JAFAQI01. The sequence continues at coordinate 2,956 of JAVEEE010000027.1, forward strand.
GGATGCGGTGCGCGCGATCGGCGTCGAGCACGCGACTCAGCTGTGCGCCCGGCTGCTGGACGAGGGAGCACCTGGTCTGCACTTCTACACGCTCAACAGGTCGACGGCGACTCGCGAGATCTACGAGCGGCTCGGCCTCGCGCGGCGGGCTGTTTCCACCGGTCCGCGCTGACATCGCGGTGAAGCTGAAGCTCGACCTCCACGACGTCTACAACCGCGGCGACGAGATCGAGCGAGCGTTGCTCGACATCATGCAGCAGGCGCGAGACAAGAAGGCGCCGCTAGTCGAGATCATCCCCGGCAAGGGATCGGGTCAACTCAAGAAGCGGGTGCTCCGCTTCCTGGACCGCAAGGACATCAAAGCGCTCTACCACCGGGTGGAAAAGGACTCGGACAACTACGGTCGGGTGTTCGTGCACTTTCGCTGGAAGTGAGGGAACATGCTGCAGCTCGTCGGCGCCGGGGTGGGACGCACCGGGACCAACTCGCTCAAGGTCGCGCTCGAGCGGCTGCTCGATGCGCCCTGCTACCACATGATCGAGGTCTTCGAGCACATCGACCACGTCGCGACGTGGCATGCAGCCATCCGTGGCGAGCAGGTCGACTGGACCAAGCTCCTTGATGGTTACGCCGCGATCGTGGACTGGCCCGGAGCGGCCTGCTGGCGAGACATCGCCAACGCCAACCCCGACGCCGTCGTACTCCTGTCGAGGCGCAGCGACGCCGCGACCTGGTGGGCGAGTGCGAGCGCGACGATCATGTCCGACGTGTCGGAGGAGGAGAAGCAGGCTCGTCCGGAGCTCGAGGAGTTCGGGGCGATGATCGGCGACATGTTCGCCGCCTTCGAGCCGGGTTGGCGCGACCCCGAGGTGGCGATGGCGGCGTACGACCGGCACAACGAGGCCGTACGACGGGAGGTGCCGGCGGACCGGCTCGTGGAGTGGCAGCCGGGTGACGGCTGGGAGCCGCTGTGCCAGGCGCTCGGCGTCGCCGTGCCGGACGAGCCGTTCCCGCACACCAACTCGACCGCGGAGTTCACCGCCCGCCGCGCGGAGCGACTCGCCGAAAACGGGTAGCGACAAATAGGCGCAAACCAGGGCGATATGCTGCCGCCCTCCGCGCTCGCTGCTGGCGGGCTCCGCGTGAAGGGAAGCAGTCGCGTGCGCCGTTCTCTCCGTATCGCTGCCACGTCAGCGATGACCGTGCTGGTCGCCGTTCCACTTGCACTATCCGCCGGACCGACCGCGGTCGCCGGCACGGGTCTTCGGGGGACGATCCCGTCAGTGCCGGCCGGCGCCGGCAAGCTGACGAACCACGCACCGGAGGTCTTCTGGGCGAAGGGTCACGAGCCGGCAGGACAGAAGGCGCCCGCAGCCGCCGCGACCGCCGGCAACAACCTCGTCTACGGCGGTGGCTCGGGCAGCGGAGTCGTGTCGAGCCAGCCTGCCGTCTACATCGTTTACTGGGGTTCGCAGTGGTCGACGACCGATCCGCTCGCCAACTACCTCACGTCGTTCATGAACGGTCTCTACGGCTCGGGTGACGACTGGACGACGGTGAGCCAGCAATATTGCGAGGGCATTGCGGCCGGGGCCTGGACGTGCCCGACCTCGGCGACCCATGTGGGTCTCCCGTCCGGTTCGCTCGTGAAGGGTGTCTGGTTCGACAACGCCGCACCGGCCGTTCCGCTCGACACGATCGTCAACCCGACGACCTCGCGGGTCGGCGACCAGCTCGCGGCCGAAGCGGTGCGCGCGGCTGCGCACTTCGGCAACACGACGGCGGCGTCCAACACCCAGACGCACTACATCATCGCGCTCCCGTCCGGCTTCTTCACTCCGGGCTTCGGCGCCTACTACTGCGCCTACCACAGCGCCGTGTCGTCGAGCTACGGCAGCGTCACCTACACCAACCTGCCCTACATGACCGACTTCGGCGCCACCTGTGGCCAGAACTCGGTGAACGCCAACGGGACCTACGACGGTGTCAGCATCGTCGGCGGGCACGAGTTCATGGAGGAGATCACCGACATGCGCCCGGCCACCGGCTGGACGGA
>JAVEEE010000065.1 GCA_030840615.1 Frankiaceae bacterium
TGAGCGCGCGCTTCGCCAATTCCCCGTCCTTGGTAGGCCTGTGAACAGCCCATGATCCCCGGATCACGGCATTCCGTACACACAGGTCGAGGGATGCTTACCGCGACATCATCTGTTCGTAACATCCCAAACCAGAAGTAGTCGGTCAGTCACGCTGAGTAGCGTCCGGTCAGGCCCCTGCGAGTTCGTTGCCGAGGGTCTCGAAGGCCTCGTGCAACGCGTCGCGCCAGTGCGGCATCTCCGGCAGCCCGGCCTTGGCCCACTTCGCGGTCGACAGCACAGAGTAATAAGGTCTCGGTGCCGGCCGCGGGAACTTCTCCGTCGTCGTCGGCAGCACCCGCGCCGGGTCGAGCCCGAGCTCGGCGAAGATCGCCCGGGCGAAGACGTACCAGGTGGCCTCGCCCGCGTTCGTGGCGTGCCAGATCCCCGGCCGCACGTTCGCGACCCCGAGCGAGACCAGTCCACGCGCCAAGTGCAGCGTCCACGTCGGCGAACCGACCTGATCGTCCACGACCTCCAGCGTCTCCCGCTCGGCCGCCAGCCGCGCCATCGTCTTGACGAAGTTGGGCCCGCACTGCCCGTAGAGCCACGCGGTCCGCACGACGTAGGCCGCCGCCCCCGACGTCAGCACCGCCTGCTCGCCGGCCGCCTTGGTCCGGCCGTAGACCGTCCGCGGCGCCGGCCGGACCTGCTCGTCGTACGGCGCGTTGGCATCGCCCGCGAACACGTAGTCCGTTGACACGTGCACCAGCCGCGCGCCCATCGACGCGCACGCCGCCGCGAGGTGCGCCGGCCCGTGCGCGTTGATCTCCAGCGCGCGGTCCTCGTCCTCCTCCGCCGCGTCCACGCCTGTGTAGGCCGCGCAGTTCACCACGATCGACGGCTCCACCGTCGCGAACACCGTCGAGACCGCCGACCGGTCGGTGATGTCCAGGCTGGCGCGGTCGAAGCCGGCGACCTCCTCGCTGTAGGCGTGCAGCACGTCGACGACGTCGCTGCCCAACTGGCCGCCGGCACCGGTGACCAGCCAGCCGCTCATGCCGGGAAGCCTATTGCGCCGTGTGCCCTCGTTCGTCGGCCCTGACGAGCCCGAACCAAGGCGCGGACCGTGCGGCTCATGCAGCATCGACCACGGTTGCCTCGAGGCTACGTCGCTAGGCGAGTGGACCTGGGCCACTCAACGCGGTGCCAACTGCCGACCGTCGATCGCCTGTCCGTCGCGCGGCGACAACTAGTCATAAGGGGTGGTTTCGCCGACGGTCGGGTCACTCTGCGCCGAACAGGACTAGTTTTCGGGCAGCCCGGGCCGTCGGCACCGATCCGAGAGGTCGCCCATGCTCGACTCCGAGATCGCTGCCGGGCCTGGCTCCGGCCGCAGCCGATGGATGATCGTCGCGCTGTTCGCCACCGCCTTCGCGACGGTCGTGGTCGCGGGCGCGTTCCGTGGCGCCGCGCACGCAGCACTCAGTTGCACGAAGCACTGGAAGAGCTCTGTCACGACCGGGAGCATCGCCACTGCGGCCAATTACGTTGAGGGCGCGGCGCCTACCGGGGCGGACGTCGTGTGCTTGCAGAACGACGCGGATACGCCGACGATCATCGTTGCGGCGAACCGCACCGTCGGCGGCATGCTCATGGGGAGCGGCACGCTCGTCGTCAATGCCGGCGTCAGCTTGTCGATCTCCCCGGCGGTCGCCGGCGACCTGTCCACGATCAACAACTTGCAGCTCGACGGAAAGCTCGGCGGTGCCGGGCCGGCAACGCTGACCGGGTCGACCGGCGCGTTCCGCGACGGGTCCTCGATCGTCGGCGGCGTCAAGACGATCGCCGCCGGCGCGACCTACGGCATTCCGGGCAATGTCTACGTCGGTGTTGCCGGGGGCACGGCGGCGAGCCGCGGGCAGCTGGTCAACAACGGCACCCTCAACTGGTCCGGAGTTGGTCACATGTTCGTCGGCGGCGGCGCCGATGGCACCACCAACGGGTCACGACTGACCAACGCCGGCACGTTCAACGTGACTGCGGCTGGCGGCAACGGCATCTACGACAACCGCGGCGGCGGCGCGACGACGCCCGCGCCGGTCTTCGTGAACGCCGCCGGCGGCACGGTCTACGTGTCTGGGTCACCGGGCGGGTTGGCCTATCTCTCGCTGCCGTTCAACAACGCGGGCACCATCGCCGTCAGCGGTGGGGCCGCCGGCTTCGGCAACGCGGTGAGCCTCGATGTTGTCGTCGGTAACTCGGCCGGCGGCGTCGACAGCGGGACCTTCACCGCAGGCTCGCACGACGTCATCACGTTCTACGGCCACGACCGGAAGTTCTCCGGGACCGCGGTGGTGACCGGCGCCGGTGGGGTGACGTGGCAAGGCGGCACCTTGACCACCACCGGGACGCCGACGTTCTCCGTGCTCACGCTCGTCGCCGGGGCAGTGACCGGAAGCCAGTCCATCACGACGCTCGACTGGAGCGGCGGCACATTCGACGGCAGCGGGACCACGACGGTGCCGGTCGGGGGCACGGCGGCGCTGCACGGCACGGTCACGATCGACCACGGCCACCTGTTCCGGAACCTGGGAACGACGACCCGCCCGAACGACGGGTGGACCTTCGTCAACAACGGCGCCCGGATCCTCAATGCCGGCACGTTCGCCATCACCGGCGACGGTGGCCACGAGGTCTACGACGCGTCCCACGCCGGTGGCTCCTTCCGCAACGCCGCCGGCGGAACGACGACGTTTACGGCCGAGACCGTGACCGGTAACTTCCACTTCCGTCTGCTCGTCGACAATCTCGGAACGCTGAAGGTTGCGAGGGGCACGCTGTTCGACGATGGCGGAAGCAGCACGGGCGTTTCCGACACAGGTGTGCTCGACATCGCAACCAGCGCGACCTACCAAGTGGGGCTGTCCCGTCGCTTCGGTTCCGGGGCACTGATCACGGGTGACGGCACGCTGCTCGTCAGCGGCGCGGCGCGCTTCTCCGGCAACGCGGTCCCGCGGCTGGTCCTCACCGGCGGCACGGTTACGGGCAGCGAGTCGGTGACGACGCTGTACTGGCACACCGGATTGTTCGACGGCACCGGCACGACGACGGTGTCGCCCGGCGGATCGGTGTCGATGCAGGGCGACGTCACCATCGACAACGGGCGTGTCTTCAGGAACTTCGGGACGATGTATCGCCCGAACAACGGGTGGACCTACGTCAACAACGGGGCGAGGCTGGAGAACTCCGGCAAGCTGCTGATCACCGGTGACGGCGGGTACGCCCTTTATGACTCCTCGAACAACGGCGGATCGTTCAAGAACACGATCGGCGCGACGACGGAGTTCGTTGCGGCGAAGGGGACCGGCAACTATTTCCTCTCCCTCCCGGTCACTAACCAGGGAACGATCGTCGCCACGAAAGGCGCGCTCTCCGACGAGCGTGACACTGGCTTTTCTGGCGGCGTTCTCACCGGCGGCACTTACGTCGTCGGCAACGGCGGGCTGTCCGCGAGTCTGCGCCTGCCCGGTGCCGTCACGACGAACGCGTCGACGCTGGTCGTGGGATCTGCCGGGTCGTTTGTCGACCCCGCAGTTGGAACGGGCAATAGCGCCGTCAAGACGATCACGGCCAACCACCGATCACTCACGCTGAATCGCTCGCTCACGCTGACCGGTGCCCTCGCAAACGACGGCGTCGTGGTCCTCGGCTACAGCCCGTCGACCTTGCGGGTCACGTCCTACACGCAGACCGGTAGCGGGTCGCTGGCGCTCGGCATCGGGACGACGTTGTTTGCAGCCGGCGTGGGCAGGCCCGTCACGATCAACGGCGGCAGCGTCACCGGGATGGGCACCCTCAACGGCCGCGTGTCGAACGCCGGCACGGTCACGCCCGGGGTGGACGCGACTTATGGCGCACCCCTGACGGTGAACGGCGCCGGCGCGGGGACCTACTCCCAGGTCGGCTCCGGCACGCTTGCCGTCACGGTCGAGGGGACGACGACGCCGGGCGTCGACTTCAGCCAGCTGTCGACCACGGGGAACGTCGCGCTTGCCGGCGTGCTCGCGATCAGCACTGGGGGAGGCTACGCGCCCGCGGTGGGTGACACGGTAACGATCCTGA
>JAVEEE010000072.1 GCA_030840615.1 Frankiaceae bacterium
CCCAGCGGCACGAACAGCGCCGGCCCCGCTTCTGCGGTGCGCACCACGGTCTGCCAGATCCGTGGGTCGTCGGCGGCATCAGCAACCGACTCCGGGTGACCCTGCGCAATGACCCGCGCCGACAACGAGTCGGCCGGGATCGTCTGACCCCGCAGCGCCTCTGCGTTGTCGCCCTCGGCCACGGCGACCCGAAGCGTTCCGTCCACGTTCGGTAGCGCGAGATACGCGACGTTTGCATCGGCAAGATCCCGCGCCCTCGCCACGATGAGCGGAAACACCTCGGCGGCCGTTGCACCGGCCAACAGGCGGGTGGTGATGTCGCCACTTGCCTCGAGCCAGGCCTGGCGTTGCCGTGTCTGGTCGTAGAGCCAGGCGTTCTGCACAGCCAGACCGGCGGCGGTGGCAAGCGCAAGCACGATCTGCTCGTCGACGCTGGTGAACGGACCACCACCCTTCTTCTCCGTGAGGTAGAGATTGCCGAAGGCCTGACCGCGAACACTGATCGGTACCCCGAGGAAGGTCGTCATCGGTGGATGGTTCGGTGGGAATCCGTACGACGCGGCGTGGTCGCCGATGTTCGTGAGCCGGATCGCCTTGGGCTCGTCGATGAGCACGCCCAGCACGCCGCGCCCGTGGGGCAGGTCACCGATCAGCTTGATGTCGTCACCGCCGATGCCGACGGTGATGAACTGCGAAAGGCGCCGCTCACCACTGGATGGGTCGAGCACGCCGAGCGCCGCGTAACGCGCATCGACGAGATCTGCTGCGGTGTGCACGATGCGGTCGAGAACTTCGCTCAGCTCGAGCTGCGAGCCGATCGCGACCACGGCCTGCAGGAGCCCTTGGAGCCGGTCGGCGAGCGAGGCCACACCGGCCACCCGTTCGGTGACTTCCGTGAGCAACACGTGCAGGTCGAGCTGGTCGAGCCCGGGGAAGAGTCCCGGTTGCTCGGCATCAGCCATCCATCTGCTCGCTCCCTGAGCCCGCCGTTGCGCTGTTCGGCGCTGGGCGGCGACCGGTCGATGGCCGGTCGCGTCCATAGCCTAGGCGCAGAACGAACTGCGGATGCCCCACGAGCCGAAGCTCCCGACGTAGCCGGGTGCGGGCGGCCGGAAAGTCGGTGCCGGGCCCCAACGGCTGCGCCACGGCGTAGCTCGCCGTTGCCGTCAGCAAGACACTGGCCAACACGCGGCCCGCGGTCAGCCACGCAGCCGGATCATCGTCAGCCGTGCCGAGCACCACGACGGTGTCGCGTTGAACCCGCGGCGGCTCGCCCGGCCCCGCTTGCGGGTGTTCGGCATGCCCGCTGAAGTCGCGCAGCGGCACGTCCGTCACGACGTCCGCCGGCCACGGTGCCGACACCGACTGCGGGTTGAGTCCGTCCTTCGCCTTCGACGGGTGGGTCCAGCGTGCCAGCTCCTCGGCGTAGGCCGGATCGGCTGCTTCGGCCCGTTCGGCGTCCTCGAGGATTGCCGACAACGCGACTCGGTCATCTGGGTTCACCGCGGTCAGCCACCCGCCTGCACGTTCCGCCGCCCGTCGAAGCCGTTCCACCAGGTCATCAGGGAGTGGTTGGTCGTCGTAGGGCTGGCGGTCGGTGTAGCGGCGTGGCATCGCCTCGACCAGTTGTCGCTCGCCCTCGGCGGCGGGTTCGGTGTCGCCGGCGGTGAGGCGCACGAGCAGGTTCGGGTCGGCCGGGTTCGGCAACAGCTCCAGCCGGCAGCTGAACTGCTGGGATCGCACGGCGAGCCGGGCGAACTCAGCCGCGATGCCGCAGCTGATGTGCAGCTGCCTGGCGTCGGGATCGAGGAACTGCAGCTGACGGGTGCGGTCGGCGTGAACTTCCAGCACGTTCGATCTGCGTTCGAGCCGCCAGGGTTGGGTGTTGTGCACCGAGGGCGCCAGTGCGGCGCATTCCGTCGCTAGCGCGAGGTCAACCTGTGCCATGCCCTCATCGTGGCCCCTGAGTGTTCGTATGCGCAGGGCCTTCGGACCCCATCGGTCGGGACTTTGGCCAGCGCGGCAAGGGACCTTCGCACCTGGCTCGGACATGTCAGATGGCGTGGACTGGCATCAGAGCCTGGAGGCGACACTGTGACCACGACCGATCCGGCACCGCATGTCTGGTCGACGTCCTCGTTCGCGCCGATCAGCGCGACTCTGGTCGACGGTGCACGGGTGGTCCTGCGGGCGCTCGACCCTGCCGATTGTGCGGCGCTGAGCGCGGCCATCGATCGTGCGGACCCCATGGACCTGCGGCGCAGGTTCATGGGGGTGCCGCCGCCGACGTCCGTCATCGTCCGTCAGCTCGGCAAGGCGGACGGCGTGCACGACGTCGGTCTCGGGGCCTTCGACGACACAGGTCGCCTGGTCGGCGTGGCACAGTTCGATCGCCTCGACGAGCGTCCAACGGCAGAGTTCGCCATCGAGGTCGCCTCGGACTGGCAGCGGCGCGGGCTCGGCTCGCGGATGCTCGAACGCCTTACCGAGGTGGCGCGCGCGCTCGGAATCAAACAGCTCACCGCGACCTACTACGCCGACAACGTGCCGATCCGTCGTCTGCTGCACCACACCGGCCGGGTCGCGGCGTCGGGCATCGACCAGGGCGAGGGCTTTGCCATGCTCGACATCTCACGCGAGGCTCGACCGGTCTGAGCAGCTCCCGTGCGACCCTCGTGGTGGTGTCAGGGCTAGTTCGTGTCGTCCGGCTGGTCACTGACGATCTTGCCCGTGGCGGCGTCGATCTGGACCTCCCACACCGAGGTGCCGTCGTCCGGCTTCACCTCCCAGCGCAGCCCCTCACCTTCGTTCTCCAGGTGCACGTCGCTGACGGTGCCGGGATGCGCGTTGGTTGCCGTCGCAATCGCCTCGGCCCGCGTCACTGCGGCGTCCGCTTCGTGGCTGGCGGTGTAGCTGGCCTCGGCGTTCTGCTCCGATGCCGGGTCGGGGTTGCCGCTGGATGCCGACGCAACCGCGATCCCGCTGCCGGCAAGCGCGACAAGCGCCGCAGCGCCTCCGACGATGAGTGGCTTCTTCATGGGACCTCCTCTGGTCACGTCGGACCCTAGGCCGGGGGAGATGAAACGACGATGAGAGCTCACCTGCTGCCTGGAGCCGCCTGCTCGGCAGCTCGTACCGAGGTCGGCGCGGGGAGCTGCACCTCGAAGACCGTGACCGGAGGACCCGGACTCGCGCAGTGCAGCTCGCCACCGCCGGACCGTGCCGCTTCTCTCGCGAGCCAGAGTCCGAGTCCCGAGCGACTCGTGCCGATCCACGGCTCGAACAGCCGGCTGACGAGGTCGGTCGGAATGCCAGTGCCGGTGTTCTCGACCCGCACTGTCACCGACTCGCCGACCGTGGCCGTGACTGTGACGGAGGACCCGGTTCCGTGCTGCACCGCATTTTCGATCAGCGGGTCGACGCACGCATGCAGGGCGTCGATGTCGACCACGCCTGCACCGTGGGTGACCACGTGAAGGTCGCGGCCCTTCAGAGCCGCCTGCCGCTGCCATTCGCGGGCCACCGGACCGCGCAGCTCATCAAGGTCGCCGAGTCGCCGGCTAGGCCCCGCTGACGCGAGGAGGTGGTTGATCAGGGTGGCGAGACGGTCGGCATCCTCGATGATCCGTGTGAGTGCATCGCGCGCCGCGGCCGGGTCGGGGTCGGCGAGCGCAAGCTCGGCGTCGGCGCGCAACGTCGCCAGCGGCGTACGCAACCGATGCGTCGTGGCGGCGGACGCGGCAAGGTTCTCGCTGAAGCGCTGATCCAATCGGGCGAGCATGCGGTTCAGCGCGGCGACGAGTCGCTCCATCTCCGAGTCGGCTGCTGTGACCCGCAGACTCCGGCGTGGTTCCGTCGTGCTCAGTGCGTCGGCTTCCTCGGCGAGCTGAACGACCGACCGCAGAGTTCGCCCCGTGAGAAGCCAGGCAAGTGCTGCGCTGAGCAAGGTGACCAGCGGCGCTGCTGTCACGACGATGACGACCACCTGCGTACGCGCGTCGAGAAAGCCCTCGTTCTCCACCCCCACCACGAGCGCGCCCGGTCGGCCCCGCACGCTCAGCGGCGCTCCGCCGACGGTCAGATCGATGTCGCGACCGACCGGCGACACCTCTCGAGGCGCGGCGGATCGGCGTGCCACGGCCAAGGGCAGCAGCGGGGGGTCGTCGGCCAGCGACGGGCTGGCCGACACCACCTGACCGTTGGCATCCAGCACCTGCACCCAAAGCGCTGCCCGTCCGGTGCGGGCGGCGAGGGAGGAGAGCTGCCCGGAGGGCGAGACCGTCTCGCGGGTCGCTTCGAGCCGAGTGCGTACAGCTGCCTCGACCGCGCGGTCCGTCGCGCGCCAGATCTGCCACACCGCGATTGCTGCGGCTCCCGACATGGTGACCAAAGCTGCGAGCGCACTGGTCACCACCAGCCGGGTGCGCAGCGACCTCGGCGCGCGAAGCCCGATCACTTCTCCACCACCAGCCGGTAGCCGGCACCCCGGACGGTGACCAGCATGCGGTCCGCTCCTTGGGAGGCCAGCTTCCGCCGCAGATAACGCACGTAGACGTCGACCACGTTGGACCCGCCGTCATAGGCGTAGTCCCAGACGTGGTCCAGGATCGTGCTGCGACTCAAGACCTCGCCCGGATGGCGCAGGAAGAGATGGAGGAGCGCGAACTCTTTCGGGCTGAGCTCGAGGGGCGTCCCGTTCACGGTCGCCTCGTGCGCGGCCGGGTCGAGCTGAAGAGGACCGGCCACCACCGTGGTGGGCCGCTCGACGGGGCCACGGCGGACGAGAGCGCGCAGCCGGGCCTCCAGCTCCGCGAAGGCGAATGGCTTGCCCATGTAGTCGTCAGCGCCGGCGTCGAGTCCCGCCACGCGGTCGCCGACCGCGGTGCGCGCAGTCAGCAGGAGAACCGGCGCCCACACGTCGTTGCGTCGTAGCCACCGGCACAGCTCGACGCCCGACATGTCGGGAAGCATCACGTCACAGACCACTGCGTCCCAATGCGCTGCCAGAGCTGCGTCCTGGGCTGCGGTGGCGTTGGAGACGGTGGTCGTCGCCCAGCCCTGCCGGGCGAGCCCGCGATGAAGCAGACCGGCCATCCGGGGGTCGTCCTCGATGACGAGGACTCTCATGACCGCCACTGCTGTCCGTCGGGCATCAGAGGTCCCGAAGCTCGCGGATGTGACCCTGCCCCGCCCACCGGCCGACGAGGGCGACGACGCTGCCTGCGGTGGCCGACACCAGCACTGCCAGCAGCGCCAGGTAGAGCCAAGGCACGATCGCGCGGTCCGGCGGCGGATCGAAGATCCCGGTCATCACCTTGACGAGCATCGCAGCCATCGCCGCGCCGATCACGCCACCGCCCAGCAGGCCGCCCGCCAGCACGACTCTCGCTTCCGCTCCCACGAACCGCCGGCGCTGTCGCGCCGAGGCGCCGAGTGCGGCAAGAATGACCAGCGCACGGCGCCGTTCGAGCACGCCGACGAGCAACGCAAGACCCAGCGCGGCGACAGCGAGGACAACTCCGAAGCCCAGCTCCAGACGCGACAGGCCGCCGAGGTCGACGGCCGCGAGACCGGACGCAGTGGCGATCGATGCGCGCGCATGAACGACGTCCTCGACGCGCGCGGCTGCGCCGACGTGACGTCGCAAGTAGGCCGCTGTCGACTCCGGCGCCGACGACGCCAGCAGCGCCGTCGGATCTCCGGCCCGGCCGGTCACCTGGCGGAGGTAGCTCGCGTTGGCCACCACGAAACTGTCCTTGGGAGCGGTCGGCCACTCGGTGACCTCGCCCAGGACGCGGAAGGTGACGGGCCGGTAGGTCAGCGCGGTCCCGGTCTGCAGCCGAAGCCTGATGTCGTCGCCGGGGTGCAGTTGGTAGTCGTGCAACGTCTCCGCGGACAGCAGGACTCCGCTCGGTGTGGCCCGGAGTGCATTGAGTGCGGCCGCGATTGTGGACCCAGGTACGAACGAGTCCTGTAGTGCCGTGGCCGGTCTGATGGTCTGCGGATCGATGCCGTACAGATCCTGCAGGTCGGTCCCGACGTACGTGAAGCGATGCTCCTGGACGGATGCTGCCTGCACGTGCGGCGCCCGGGCCGCAAGGGCCGTTACCCGGGCGGGGTCGGGCGTGCTCCCGGGTAACGCGACCGCCACGTCGGCACCTACCGTCAGCGCGACATCGAGCCGGGACTGCTCCCGGTAGGTCGCGGTGAACACGGCGGTGGAGCCGGCCACTCCAACCGCGACGGCGAGTGCAGTCGCGGCGCGCGCGACGTGGCGTCGGCGGCGACGCACGACGGCGGAGACGAGCTCGCGACCGTCCGCCCGAGGCGTCGACCTCGGCCGGCGCAGCGCGAGGTCGACGGCCCTCCACGCCAGCAGCGCCAAGCCGGGCCACGCAAGCGCCGGGGCAGCCAGCGCAGCCCAGTTGACCGACGTCACCGGCACCCCCTCGGGCACCACGACCACCTGGTAACCGCCGCGGGCGACGAGCCAGAACACGCCGCCGGCCGCGACCAGCAGGGCGACGTCCAGCCCCAGGCGCAACGGAAGCGGCAGACCTACACCCAAGGCGCTGGCACCTCTCGGCCCTCCGGGGCGGTCCGCGGCGGCTCGCGATCGCCGGGCGGTGGGCAGGAGATGTGCGACCAGGACCACGCTGGCCACGGTTACCGCGGCGACGACAAACCAGAGCCAGCTCATGACCGTTCGGTTGAACGCCCACGATGTCGCGCCGAGGGTGACCGGCCAGGCGAGGGTGACCCCGACCGCTACGACGAGCGCCGCCTCGGCACCGGCCGTCGCAACGATGATGCGTCGCGACGCGCCGCGCAGCCGAAGCAGTCCTACCTCGCGGGCGCGGCTCTCCTTGCGCATGCCGACGACGAGGATCGTGACGGCGATCGCTACGGCGAAAATGGGGATGCCCAGCAGCAGGAAGAGCATCTCGCCGTAGAGGGCGTCCTCACGCGCGGCTGACAGTGCTGCCCCGAGGTTGTCGCCGACCAGGGCGGACCCTGCGACCGATGACTCGAAGTGGTTGCGCCGGAAGGTCAACAGATCCGCCGCCGTGGCCGGGTTTGCCGGCAGCGACCCGCGGTCGAACCGCACGTGAATCTGCTGAATGGTCGGCGTGGTGCGGAAGGTCCGGACGAAGTCTGCCGTGGGCATGATGACGACGTTGTCCGGAGGAGCCGGCGGCCCGACCCCCGGAGGTGCCCCGACCTTCTGGAAGAACGAGTCCTCCTGCGGCATGTCCACCACGCCGCTTACCTTGACGGTGGCGACGCCATGCGAGGTGTGCACCTGGATGGGGTCGCCCGGCCCAGCAGCGAGATTCGCCGCCGTCTGTTGCAGCAGCACCGGCCCCGACTGCGTGCCCAGCAGCGGCCTGAACGTCCCCGCGAACTGCGTGGCGTAGGACGCCGACAGACCCACGACGTAGGCGCGTCCCGTCGTACGCCGGCCTCCGGTGGTGACGGAGGACAGCGACGACACGGCTGCGAACTGGACGTCAGCACGGCCACGGATGCCGGGCAGGTGCGAGACGGTGCGTTCGACGGCGGCGTGGTCTGCACCGGTGACGAGCTGAACCTGCCAGTCGACCGCGACTGATCCGGCGGCTCGGTCGGTCAGGTGCGATCGGTTCAGGCCGACGAACCCTCCGAGCGCACTCAGGAACCCGACGGCCATCGCGACCGTCAATCCCGCAGCGGCCAGCTGCAAAGGACGCCGGCGGACCAGCCCTCGCAGCCAGGAGATCGTCAACATGGGACAACCTGGTGCAGCCGGCCTTCGTCGAGACGCCAGGTCGTCGGAAGCGCCGCCGCGAGGCCGGCGTCATGAGTCGCGAGCACGAGTGCCCCTCGCTGAGCGGTGCAGTGCGTGCGCAAGGCGGAGAGAACAGCGCGGGCGTGGGTCGCATCAAGCGAGCCAGTCGGTTCGTCCGCGAAGATGACCTGCGCATCAGTGGCGAGGACTCGTGCAACAGCAACGCGCTGCTGCTGACCACCGGACATCTGCCCCGGAAGGGCGTCGACAGCGTCCACGCCCAGGCTGTCGAGAGCACGTCGGGCTCGGTCGTATGCCTCGCTCGCGGGGAGTCTCGACGAGAGCCGTAGGGGCAGGACGACGTTCTCCAGACTTGTCAGCTCGGCAATCAGCGATGGCGACTGGAAGACAACGGCGACGTCACGCGGGCTGAGGCTGTGCCTGTCCACGACGCCGGCGGAAGGCGGAACGAGCCCCGCCATTGCCAACAGCAGCGTCGTCTTGCCGGACCCCGAACGACCCAGGAGCGCCACCTGGTCGCCGGCTCGCAGCGTCAGGCTCACCTCGCGGACGACGGTCGTTGCGCGATAGCCGGCGCTCAGGTTCGTGGCGGTGAGCAGCGGGCTTGTCATGACGGGGCCGGCTCGTCCGTGGAGACGATGCGGCCTGCCTCGAGCTGCACGACGCGAGTGGCGTACGCCGCCACGGCGTCCGCGTGCGTCACCAGCACTGTCGCCCCGGTCGCCGGCCGCACCGCTGCGAGCAGCGCGAGTAGCTCGGTTTCCTCAGCCGAAGAGACCTCTGCCGTCGGCTCGTCGGCGAGTAGCAGTCGGGGAGTCCCGACGAGGGCCACCGCCAACCCGGCTCGGACCGTCTCGCCGCCGGACAGCTCACTCGGCCAGGCGCTGCGACGCGGCTGCAGGTTGACCGCGTCGAGAGCGGCGTCGACGTCGATGCCACATCCGCGCAACCGCGCAGCGAGGCGCACGTTGTCGCCGACCGTCAGGTGCTGGATGAGCGAGCTGGACTGTGTGAGCACGCCTATCTGGCGCCGGCGGAACCTGGCTGCGTCGCGCGCTCCCCTGTAGTTGATGACGTCTCCGTCGAGAGTTACCTCGCCGGCGTCGGGCGCGTCGAGACATGCGAGGACCATCAGCAACGTCGACTTGCCTGACCCAGACGGGCCGCGGACCGCAACCCGCTCTCCCGCCCACGCCGCCAAGCTGACGTCGCGAAGAGCCGCGACCTCGTCTCCGCCGCGGCGGAAGAACCGGTGCAGTCCTCGCGCCTCGACGACAGGCGGCGGGGTGGTCACGACAGCGTCAGACTCCGCGACATCGTTCGGTAGGCGTCCACGTTGTCCGCGCCTACGACACCGAAGAGGGCCAACCGCACGACTCGGCCATGACCCCAGACGTCGTACTCCTGCACTTCGTCGCGGTACTGCCGGCCGGTCACAGGGTCGGGGGTGGTGTTCCGGCGATAGACGATGAGAACGGCAGGCCCCGCCGGTAGCGAGACCCCAGTCACGGATCGGAGCTCGAACGCCGGCACGGTCTGTCGGAGGCGCGCGACGTCATCACGGCGGGCCGAGCCGACAGTCGGCCGTTGTGTCGCCGTCACGACGTTCACCGCAACGCCGTTGAGCTTGTCCGTGAAGTGCACGTCAGTGCCGTGCGTCACCTCCGCCCAGCCTTCCGGGTGCACGAACCGGTAGCCACCCTTGACGTTCTTGTAGGGGACGAACGCCAGGTTGTCGGGGATGTCCCCGGGCGGGTTGCTCTCCGCCGGCACCGGTGCCTCGCTTCTGGCCGTATCACTTCCGGAGGCAGAGCTACCCGAGGTCGGCGCTGCGCTCGGGCTCGATGATCCGGATGAGGCGCAGGCAGTGAGCACGGCGAGGGCCGTCGCCAGCACTATCGAGCGTGCAAGGGCAACGTGTTCGGGCACATGCTGACGGTGCCCA
>JAVEEE010000080.1 GCA_030840615.1 Frankiaceae bacterium
GGTCACTACAACGTCATGATCAAGGTCGAGGGCGGCGGGGTCACCGGTCAGGCCGGGGCCATTCGCCACGGCATCGCCCGGGCCCTCCTCGAAGTCGACGACATCGCCAACCGGCTGCCGCTGCGCCAGGCCGGTCTCCTCACCCGCGACCCGCGGATGAAGGAGCGCAAGAAGTACGGGCTGAAGCGCGCCCGAAAGGCCCCCCAGTACACCAAGCGCTAGCCGGTCGCCGCAGGAACGTCCATGCGCGCGTTGCCGGATGCGGTCCTCGCTCACGCACCTTCGGGTGCGCTCGCTCCGGTCCTCTCGGCCGCCTTCGCCTGAACGCCCCCGCGGCGACCTGGGGCTGGCGGCGGTACGGGACGTCCATGCGGGCGTTGGGGGCTCTGATCCTCGCTGAGGCACCTTCGGGTTTGACTCGATTGGCCGATACCGGAATCCGATTTCGTCGCATTGGCGCGGAATGGAGTTGAATTCTGGCGGCGTACGTTTCCGGACGGTCGGCGGCGGGCGGAGTCGGCCGCCGCGCGCGTGCCCCGCTACAGTTGCGCGGTGAGCTCAACGACCGAACCGTCAACCTCCCTGGTCGGGCGCGACTTTCTGTCGGTTGCCGACCTGTCGGTTGATGAGGTCGGCCGAGTGTTCGATCGGGCCGTGCAGCTCAAAGCGGAGTATCGGGGGGCGACCCTGCGGGAAACCCCGCCGCTGGCAGGCCGGACGATTGCGATGCTCTTCCAGCGCCCGAGCCTTCGGACGCGTGTGACCTTCGAGGCGGGGATGAACCAGCTCGGCGGCCACGCGATCTACCTGACCGAGGATGTCGTCATGGGCGCCCGGGAAAGCGTCCGGGACGTCGCCCGCAACCTCGAGCGGTTCGTCGACGCCATCGTCGCTCGGACGGGGCCGCACGCCGTCGTCACGGAGCTCGCCGCCCAGGCCGCGATCCCGGTGATCAACGCGCTGACTCTGCGGGAGCATCCGTGTCAGGCGCTCGCGGACATCTTCACCCTTCGCGAGCGTCACGGATCCCTCGACAGGCTCGTTCTGACATTCGTCGGCGATGGCAACAACGTCTACCACTCCCTGGCGCTGCTGGGCGGCGCCCTGGGGATGGAGGTCCGGCTGGCCCATCCACCGGGCTATGGCCCCAATGCCTCGATCGTCGAGCGCGCCCGACAGCTGGCGGCGGCCGGCGGCGGCAGGCTGGAATTCTTCGAGGACCCGACCGAGGCAGTCCGTGGGGCGAACGTCGTCTACACCGACGCGTGGACGTCGATGGGCCAGGAGGCCGAAGCTGAAGAGCGACGAGATGCGTTCAGCGGGTATCGCGTCGACACCGCCCTCCTCGACGCGGCCGGACCCGATGCTGTCGTCATGCACTGCCTTCCGGCCCACCGCGGCGAGGAGATCACGTCCGAGGTGATGGACGGTCCGCGGAGCATCATCTGGGACCAGTCGGAGAATCGCCTCCACGTCCAGAAGGCCCTGCTGGTCGAGCTCCTCGCGGGCACCGTCGCGGAGGAATGAGCCGCGTAACCGAGGCCCCCACGGGTCGACGATGGTAGGCTCGCCGGGATGCCAGCCCGGGGCTCCAAGGTGAGCCAGTCGCTCTACGAGAACTACAAGGATGCGCTTCGTCGCGGCCACGTCGCCGCGTTGCGCGGCAAGCTCGATATCGCGATGGCAGCCTATGCCGAGGCCGCCGAGATCGCTCCAGATCGGGCGCTGCCCCACGCCAGCATCGGCGGGATCCTGCTGCGCACGGGCCGGGCGACCGAGGCGGCTGATGCCTACGAACGCGCGCTCGCCCTCGCTCCCCGCGATGAGGCCTCGCTGCGTGGCCGGGCCGAAGCCCTGGTCGCCCTCGGGCGGCCGTTCGAGGCCGCCGACGCACTCGATCGCCTCGCCAACGTCCTCGATGGCGGCGGCCGACTGCCGGATGCCCTCGACGCGGCGCGGCGGGCGCTCGAGCTGGCCGAGTCGAAGGATCGTCGGCGACACGTCGGCGCGCTCGTCGGGCGACTCCGCCAGTCGCCCGGCGACGAAGCCGCCGAGCTGTCGCTCGCCCGCGCGCTGAAGCTTCTCGAACCGGTCCAGGTGGAAGAGGCGCCGGTCGTCGAGGCGTCCGGTTCAGCGGACGACGAGCCCGAGCCCGAGGCCGAGGCCGAAGCGGGCGAGGCTGGCGAGGCTACCGAGGAAGACGAATCGGAGGACGCCGGCCGGCACACACCGCACGTGGACGGCAGCGTGCTCGGTGCGGCGGCGGAAGAAGCCCTCGCCGCAGGCGATAACGCAGCCGCGCTGAGTGGGCTCCTCGCGGCAGCTGCCGCCCACGCCGCCGCCGGACGTTCCGTGGCCGCGATCGACGCCTGCTATCTCGGGCTGCCGATCGCCCCCGCGGACGCGGACCTGCACCTTCTCCTGGCCGAGCTCTATCTCGACCGCGGCTGGCGAACGCTCGCCACCGACAAGCTCGTCCTGCTCGCCCGGCTCGCGGTGCTGGAGGACGACGGGCTCACCCGCAACCGCATCTGCCGACTCGCCGGCGACCGCCTGCCGGACGAAACCCGCCTCGCCGAGCTGTGCGCCTGACGACCGGCCGCTGAGGCGCCGCGAGCGCTCCGCCTGACGCTCCACCTGACGCGTCACCGACCGTCGAGTGACCGGTCCGGCGGGGTCGCGATGCTACACTCACGAGAAG
>JAVEEE010000098.1 GCA_030840615.1 Frankiaceae bacterium
ACGGCCCGGCCCATGCGCCGGCCGACGAGCGCGCCGACGCTGACGTCGCCGTCGTCTTCGTCTTGACCGGGAAGTAGAAGGTCCAGCGCGGCCCGCACCGTCTCCGCGGGGCTCAGCACACCCTGCAGCGAACGGACCGACGCCGGTACGCCGAACACCGTGCGCGACGGCAGCGGCCGGAGCCGACCGCGCGCCCACACCGACGCCGACGTCGTCGCCGGGTGGACGATGCTGTCTCCACGGCCGACGGCGCGGGCAAGGCCCAGTCCCTCCGGCACTCGCGCCAGGAACGACTCCGCGCCCTCGTCGACGTCGAAGCCACCGATCGCGGACGTGCGTAGCTTGCCGCCGACGCGGTCGGCACCGTCGATGACCGTGACGTCGAACTGACGTAGTGCGTGGGCGGCGGCAAGCCCGGCGATGCCAGCGCCAATGACGACGACGTGCGCCATCAGCGCGCGGCGACCAGAGCTGCCAGAGCGGTCATGACAGCCGGGTCGGCCCCGACGGAACTCGTCCGTGCGAAAGGCAACGCGAGTGAGTCGGCGAGTGCCTTCGCTTCGATGTCGAGGTCGTAGGCGACTTCGAGGTGGTCCGCGACGAAGCCACACGCACACACCACGAGTCCATGGACGCCGGCCGCGGCCCGGTCGCTGATGACGTCGAGAATGTCGGGACCGAGCCAGGGCTCAGGGGTGCGGCCGGCCGACTGCCATGCGACCGACCAGCGTTGCAGCGCGGCGCGCCCTGCCACGGTGGCTGCCGTCTCGGCGAGCTGGCCGGGATAGGGGTCGCCCGCATCGAGAATGCGCTGGGGCAACGAATGCGCGGTGAAGACGACCTCGCTTTCCAGCGGCAGGGTGGCCAACGTTTCGCGGACCGCACGGTCGAGGAACTCGATGTAGGCCGGGAGCCGATGCCAGTCCTCGATGGTGTCGACGCGCACTCCGGCCTCCGCGCCGGCCTTCGCCGCCCGGTCGGCGTACTCACCGACCGAGAAGCGCGAGTAGTGCGGCGCGAGAACCAGACCGACGACTCGCTCCGCACCGCCCGACACGAGCTCGCGGACTCCGTCCTCGATCGAGGGGACGGAGTGCTTGGTGCCGAGTGTCACGCTGAAGCCACCGGGTGCGAGGTGCTCGAGCTCGGCATGGATGGCCGCGACCTGCTGTTCCGTCGCGGCGCGCAGCGGAAAGGTGCCACCCAACGCGTCGTAACGAGACGTGAGGGCGGCGAGCTGTGCGGCCGTCGGCGGCCGGCCGCGACGGATGTCGGTGTAGTAGGTCTCGATGTCGTCGTGGTCAAGCGGGGTCCCGTAGGCCATCACGAGGACGCCGACCGTCACCCGGTCACGCCCGGTGCGCCGGCGCTCTCGGCGTGCACCATCTCGACGAGACGTGCCAGCACGTCGGGATCGGTCTCGGGCAGCACGCCGTGCCCGAGGTTGAACACATGGCCCTCCGCGGCAGCGCCTCGGCGCAGCACGTCGCGCGCGCGTTCGGCGACTGCGGGCCACGGCGCAAAGACCGCCGCCGGGTCGAGGTTGCCCTGCACCGCGATGCCGGTGGGCAGTCGCTTCACCGCCTCGTCGAGCGGCACGCGCCAGTCGACGCCGACAACATCGGCCCCGGCCTCGGCCATGAGCCCGAGTAGCTCGCCGGTGCCCACACCGAAATGGATGCGCGGCACTCCCTCGACGCCCGCCAGCACCGTCCGGCTGTGTGGGAGGACGTAGCGCGTGTAGTCCTCCGCCGACAACGTCCCGGCCCACGAGTCGAACAACTGCACCGCCGAGACCCCGGCGTCGATCTGGGCCCGCAGGAACGTCACGGCGATCCGGGCCAGCCGGTCGGCGAGCCGGTGCCAGGTGTCCTCGTCGCCGTACATCAGAGCCTTTGTCCGCGCGTGATCGCGGCTCGGGCCGCCTTCGACGAGGTAGGACGCGAGCGTGAACGGCGCACCTGCGAAGCCGATGAGCGGCGTCGCGCCGAGCTCGCCGACCAGCGCCTGCACGGCGTCGGTCACCGGTGCGACGTCCGCAGCGTCGAGCGGCGGGATCCGGGCGATGTCGGCCGCGGTCCGGATCGGGTCGGCGACGACCGGCCCCACCCCCGGCTGGATGTCGAGATCGACACCGGCGGCCTTCAAGGGCAGCACGATGTCGCTGAACAGGATCGCGGCGTCGACGCCGTAGCGCCGCACCGGCTGCATCGTGACCTCGGCCACGACATCCGCACGCAGGCACGACTCCAACATGCCGAGCCCCTCACGCACGGCGCGGTACTCCGGCAACGACCGACCGGCCTGGCGCATGAACCACACCGGCGTGTGCGGGACCGGTTCGCCACGACAGGCGCGAAGAAAAGCGGAGTCGTGCAGCGGGGTCACGCGCGAATCGTCCCATGGCGGCGCGCCTGAGACATTTTGTCGGTGCCTCATGTCACGGTTGAGCCATGACCACGAAGCACTGCCCCGGATGCCGCGCCGAGCGCGTCGTGGAGCAGCCGCCGTGCCTGGACGGTCATCTCGACTGCCCGGAGTGGGTGTGCGTCGAGTGCGGCACCGCGATCGTCTTCGGCTGGCTCACCGAAGATCTCGTCACGCCGCCGGCCCCGCGCCGCTCTGCAGCCGGCTCAGCCGCCTGACGCGATCAGCACCACGCCGGCCAGGGCGCCGGCCACACCCAGCGCCTGCATGCGCTGCATCCGCTCCTCGTGCACCGATCGTGCGAGCAGCACCGTGACCGCCGGATAGAGCGACGACAGCACTGCAACCACGGACAGCAGACCCCGGGTCGACGCGACGGCCATCGCCGCGTTGGCACCGACATCGCCCGCCCCGATCGCAGCGAGCAGGAGAAGGTCGCTGCGCTTTGCCCTGATCTGCACCTGGCCGGCCGAGGCCAGGACGACGAGGATGCCGACGCTCGACGCGCGCATGACGAGCAACGTCATCACCGTGCTCGTGCGCGCGCCGTGCGACACGCACACGAGGACGGTTCCGAAACCGATGGCCGCGACGACGGCGAGCAGCAGCGGTCGGCGGCCACCGCGAGACCCAGCCGGGTCGGTCCGCAGCTCTGGGCCGCTGGCCAACACCACCCCGACGACGGCGATCACGAGACCCGCGCCCTGCCAGCCCGAGGGCCGGTCGCCCTGGGCGACGCCCACCGCGACGGGTACGGCGACGCCAAGTGCCGCGATGGGCGCGACGACGCCCATCGTGCCGTCCGCCAGCGCGGCATAGAAGCCGGTCAGCGCGATGAGGCCGACGACGGCCGCGGCCAACGCCCACCCGAGGTAGCCGATCGGGTCGTCGTAGGCGCCGGTCGCACCCGCGACCACGAGCAGGCCCAGCAATGCCATGCCTTGCGAGATCGCGACGACTCCGGTGGCCGGCAGCCGTCGGGCGGCTGTCCCGCCGAGGAAATCCGCGGTGCCCCAGAGCAAACTTGCGAGCAGCGCCAAGCCCGTGGTCACCGCGGCAGGTTGTCAGATGCGTGTCGCACCCGTGCGAACCACCGCGCCGACTTAGTCTGACGGTGTGTCGGTGCAGCTGTCAGCGCCGGCCGACCTCCCCGCGGCGTTCCGCCGCGCAGTGGCCGGCCTGTCCGGCGTCGACCTCCGTCCGGAGGTGGTCGTCTCGGAGCTGCCTGCCCCCCAGCGCCTCGCCCCCCATGCAGTTGCCCTGCATGCCAGCGTGCTGCGTGCGGGTGACGAGCTGGCCGACGGGCGCCTGGTCGTGCTGCACGATCCTGCGGGTCAGGACGTGTGGGAAGGCACGACCCGTTGCGTCGCCTATGTCCAGGCAGCGGTCGACGTCGAGATCGCCAGCGACCCGCTGCTTCCGGGCGTCGGCTGGGCCTGGCTGCTCGAGGCGCTCGAGGGCGCCGGTGCGCAGCACCGCGCGGCCGGCGGCACGGTCACGCGCACCACATCCGAGCGGTTCGGCGCGCTGGTGGACCATCCCACCGCCGCCGAGGTCGAGATCCGCGCGTCCTGGTCACCGATCGGCGAGGACCTGGCGCCGCATCTCGTGGCTTTCGGGGAGCTGCTGTGCGCCGCGGCTGGACTTCCGCCGACGCCGCCCGGCGTCGTACCGATGCCTTCGACCCGGCGCAAGCGGCCGGCAGCGGCCCACCACCGCTGACGCCACGCGCAGGCGACTACTGCTGAGCCATTGACGGACGCTGCGCTGGCAGCAGCCCTGAGGCGCCGGCCCCCCCGCGCGGCAACCGCAGCGTGAGTGTCGTGCCGTTGTCCGGCCACGAGCCGACGTCGAGCGACCCACCGACCAGCCGCGCGCGTTCCCGCAACAGCCCGAGACCGACATGACGGCCATGGTCGGACCGCACCTCGTCCGGATCGAAACCGGGTCCTTCGTCGGTGACGGCGGCGACAACCCATTCCTCGTCGACCCGCAGCTCGGCGCGGGCTTCGTCAACGTCGGAATGCTTCACGACGTTGAGCAGCCCTTCCTGGAAGAAGCGATAGACCGTTACGGCGGTGACCAACGGCAGCGGATAGGCCTGCTGGGGCCAGACGAGGTCCACCTGGAGCCCGTAGCGGTTCTCCATGTCGTCGCGCAACGCCGCAACAGCTCGGGCGAGGTCGCCTTCGCGCAACGCAGGCGGCCGGGTGCGTGCCATGACAGCACGTACCTGCTCCTCGGCCTCGGCGATGAGGTCCGCTGCGTCGGCGACCTTCGAGGTCGGGTCGGCGAGCAGACTGCGCGCAGTCATCAACGACTGCGCGACCGTGTCGTGAAGCTCGGCGGACAGCTGGCCACGTGCGCCTTCCTCGGCCTCGACCAGGCCGGCGAGCAGCTCGAACATTCCGGCGCTCGCGGTCTCCGCGCTGCGGCGGTGCCGTTCGGCAACCTCGTCGGCCATGCGCACTCGCAGGTGCAGCGCGTCGAGCGTCTGCGCCAGCTCGACCATCTCGCTGCCCGTCCATTGCGGCACCTTGGTCGGATCCGTGCCGGCGACCGGGGCTGAGGGGTCGTGCAGACGCCGGAGCGCATCGCCACGCAACAGCCGAAGGGTGCGCGCGAACCGCGCTGCGACCCAGGCCGCGGCAGCGGAGATGAGCAGTGCCATCGGTCCACCTGCCACCAGGACCTGCCAGACCGGAAGGCCGAGTCGCCCGTCCGCCTGCAGCACTGCGGCAGCGACGGCCAGCGTGCAAAGGCACGCAGCGAGCACCGCGCCGCCCATCAGGGCAGCCAGCGGCGCCAGCCGTTCGCGGGAGCGGGCCATGTCAGCCGAGCACACCCGTCGTCGTCCAGTCGGTGACCGCGCGCGGCACGCTTGCTGCTTCGCTGAAGGCACCCTCGGCGTCGAGAGCTGAGAGCTCGGGGTCAGCGGCGAGAGCGATCGCACCGAGCAGCGACGCCACCGCGCGCTCCACGGCGTAGAGCTCGTCGACGATCTCGCCGACGGAGGCGGGTCCTTCGGTCTCGGCCAGCCGGGCCAGTCGGTGTGCCGACTCGCGCAGGACGACAAGGGCAGGTGCCGTGTGCGCACCCAGGTCACCGAGGGCACGAGCCGCGCCCTCGGCCGCGGTCGCATGAGCGAGGGCCTCGTCACGTGACTTGGCCAGCTCGGCCACCGACAACCACGACTCGGCCTGCTGGGCGAGGACCTCGGCCAGCATGCACTCGCGGCGGCCGAAGCCGGGGCTGCCCTGCGGTCGCCTCGCCACCAGCACTGCAAGCGGTGCGTCGCCGCCGCCGAGAACCGCCGAACAGAACGGTCGGCCCTCGTCGACGCCGGTCGTGATCGTGCCGGATCCCAACGCACGGATGACCCAGCCGCTGTCGAGCACGCCGGGGTCAACCCGCCGGCGACTGACGCCGGTCTCGTCGCCGACGTAGTGCGCGGCACCTTCGGCGGTCATCAGAACCATCTCGACGTCGGCACCGCCGAACAGGCGCGCTGCCGCGGTCAGGATGACCTGCGCAGACACGTCGACCGAGCGGCCGCTCGCGCGTTCCTGCAACCGAGCCAGCTCGGCGAACAAGCGCGCTTCGGCCGCTCGCGCAGTCTGCTCGTCGTAGGACAGCCACAACAGCAAGAGAGGTACCACCAGACCCAGCAACCCGAGGGGCGCGTGCTCGGCGAGCCAAGCGGCGAGCAAGCCGATGCTGGACGTGCCGGCGGAGTGCACGGCAGCCAGCGGCGCGCTCGCCCAGAGCAATGACCAGAGTCGCTGCTCGGACATGACGGACATCGCCCAGGCGACCATGAGGTTGTTCACGAGCCAGAAGACACCCATGCCGCCGATCGCACCGACGACACCACCGCCGAGCAGATAAGCGAATCCGGCACCCAGAGCCGCGCCTGCAGCGAACTGACCGACGTTGAACTCGATCTTCAGTCGTTCCTGCCGCCGTAGCGTCTGCGCGACGAACACACCGGAGACGACAGCGGCGACAACCCAGGCGCCGGCCGAGTAGACCAGGCCGGCGGCGATCGCACCCTCGGTGAGGCTGAATGTCCAGCGCTGACGGCCGAACGACAGGTGGACGACCGCTGTTTCCGCGACGAGGACGGCAGCACACAGCAGGATCGGTGCCCACCAGGGCACATCGCCCCAACCGGTGAGGACCGCACTACCGGTGCCGATGACGAGGGCGATGGCCGCGAGCAGCCTGACCTTGGTGGCCGCGGTCATGCGTCATCACCCCAGCCGAACGCAGACCACGACGATGCGCTCCACGACGATGCGCTCCACGACGAGGCAGACCAGCTGGATGCGCTCCACGACGACGCGGACCACGACGAGGCAGACCAGGAGGATGCGCTCCACGACGATGCGGACCAGGTCGAGGCAGACCACGACGACGCCGACCACGCCGAACCCGACCAGGAAGAAGCCAGCCAGGAGGCCCAGTCACCGTTCTCCCAAGCGTGCGCTTGCCAAGCTTGGCCGTCGAAGTCCGACTCGCCGAGGTCATGACCTCGGCGGTTGGTGAGCCGGATGAGGCCCGCGCCCGCCTGGATGCCGGACCCGACGCTGTCTGCGGCGCTGCGAAGCGCCGCCTTTGCTTGGCTGGGCGAGGCGTCCGCATGATCACTGAGCCACGCCGCGGCGACACCAGAGGTGACCGCGGTCGCCTCACTGGTGCCAGAACCGCGGAAGAGCCCGTTGGACTGCCATCCCGAGGGGTTCTCACGTGCGACGGTGGACTCCGCCGGCACCAGGCCGAGCAGGTGAACACCGGAGGCGACGACATCGGGCTTGGCCACGCCCGCGACGACGCCGCTGCCTGAGAACGACGCGATCTGGGTCCGTCGGGAGGTCATGTCAGCGGCACCGACGGTGAGGGACTGCGGGTCCATCCCCGGGTCACCCACCTGGCCCGGAGTGTTGCCGACCGCGGCGACGACCAGCACACCGGCCGCCCGGACGTGCTCGACCGCCGCGGTCAGCGGATCTGCTCCGTAGGCCGGCTTCGTCGGCCGGTCGACCGCAAGGGCGATGTTGACGACCTGAATCGCCCGCGCGTGCGCCGCGACCCAGTCCATGCCCGCCAGCACCTGCGACAGCGTCGTCGCACCCTGCGCATCAGCAACCTTCACGACGACGATGCGCGCGGCGGGGGCGACGCCCAGGGCGTTGCCGTCGCTGCCGGACACACGCCCACCGGCGATCAGCGAAGCGAGGAACGTGCCGTGGCCGTAACCATCGGTGAACTGTCCGGATGTGCGAGCAGCTCCGCCTGAAGCCAGCCGCGAGACATCGACGCCGTCGGTGATGCGGCCGGAGGAACGACTGAGAGCTGCGGTGTCACTGACGCCCGTGTCGAGCAATGCCACGTTGACGCCCCGACCGGTGTCGCGATCACCTGCGTCGGGCCCGAGCCCGTCGCTCGCATAGACGCTGTCGGCGTGGTCGCTCCCGGAGTTGTCGTGACCGTAGGCGTGCCCGGCGACCCGGCCCGCACGGTCGGGAGAGACACCGGCCACGCGTGCGTCGCCACGAAGGGCGAGCAACGCCGACATCGGCGCGCGCACGAGCTCGGAACCGACGCGGTGGAAGACATGGACGACTCGGCCACCGGGCACGCGCAAAGGCAGGCTGACACCCGGGCGAACGACGACGACGGCAGAGACCATAGGTCCGCCGCGATTCACGGCAGGTGCGGCCGACGCGGCCGGCACTGCAGCCACGCCGACGGCCACCGCGAGAGCGGGCACGACCCCTGCAAGCACCAGGGGGTGGGGGCGCGAATGCACCGAGGTCTCCTCCCGTCACGGCAGAAGGCAAGGCCGTAACTGTGTCTTCGTCGGCATCCGCAGGCCCAGACTTTGCGCGCGAGACACACGTTCCCCCGAATGGAGCAGCCAGGGCTGGTCCTGCCGCATCGGCGCTGCGGCCCGAACCGCACTGCGCCGGACGGAGCAGATGATCACGGATTCGGGCTACAGACCGGGCCTGCCCCGGCCGACAACATGCCCAGCGCCGAAACCGGGCGCGAGGCACGTGACCCCTGCCGCAACGCACCGCTACATGGAGGCTTCTAGTGACAGCGATGGTCGAGCGGGCGGTCCCCTCTCCGGGACCCGGCCCCGGCTTCACTGCGATGGTCGTCGACGATCATCCGCTGGTGCGCGAGTCGATGGTCGCCCGCCTGATGGCGATGGGCGCTCGCGACGTCGTCGAAGCGGCAAGCGTCTCCGAGGCGCGTGCCCGCGCTCACGCTGGTGGTGCCCGCGACCTGTGCGTCCTGGATGTCGGGCTTCCCGATGGCTCCGGTCTCGACCTGCTCGCCGACCTGCGCGCCGCCGGCTGGCCCCGCCTCGTCGTTCTCTCCGCCGCTGACGACCCCTACTCCGTCCGCGCGGCATTCGTCGCCGGAGCCCAGGGCTACTTGCTCAAGTCGGCGTCACCACTCGTCGTAGCCGACGGCGTCCGCCGGGTGCTCGACGGCGGCGTCTACGCCGACCCGTCAGTCGCGTCCTTGCTCGCCGCCGGACTCCGTGGCGGCCCCCAGCAGGACGGCGTCTCCGAACTCTCCGGCCGCGAGGTCGAGGTGCTGCGGCTCGTCGCCGACGGCCGCTCCAACAAGGAGATCGGCGAGACCCTCGGACTTTCGGCCCTGACGGTCAAGAGCCACCTCGCTCGCATCGCGCGCAAGCTCGGCACCGGCGACCGGGCCGAAATGGTGGCCATGGCCATGCGCGCAGGCGTCATCCGCTAGGGACGCTCCGTCACACGGCGCCGGGTGCTTGCGCTCGGCCGCTCGCTCGCTAGCGCTCGCTAGGGCGGCCTAAGGCGCTGCGCATCCCGTCACCCGTGCTCCGTCGCTGAACGGGGCGACCTAAGGCTTGCTCGCCGCTAGGCCGCTTCCGGGCTCCGAGCGCGGCTCCCTCGCGCTTCGCGTCGGCGCCCGTACGCTGATTGAGTGACTGACGGGCAGGAAGCGGGCGCGCGTCCCGCCGTCGTACCCCTGCTGGAGCCGAGGGGAGGCATCCCGCCGGTCGTGGCGGACGAGGTGGCGCTGGCCGAGGTCGTCGAGAGGTTCGCGGCGGGTGTCGGGCCGGTCGCGGTAGATGCGGAGCGGGCTTCCGGCTATCGGTACAGCCAGCGGGCTTACCTGGTGCAGTTGCGTCGAAGCGGCGCCGGCACCGCACTCATCGATCCCGTCTCGTGCCCTGATCTCAGCGCGCTGTCCGATGCCATCGCGGACGCGGAATGGGTGCTGCACGCGGCGACGCAGGATCTGCCGTCCCTTGCCGGGGTGGGGATGCGCCCGCGGCAGCTGTTCGACACGGAGCTGGCGTCGCGTATCGCCGGCTACGAGCGGGTCGGGCTCGCGACCATGTCGGAGATCATCCTCGGCCACCAGCTCGCGAAGGAGCACTCCGCGGTCGACTGGTCGCGCCGACCGCTGCCGGAACCCTGGTTGGCCTACGCGGCGCTCGACGTGGAGATTCTCGTCGACCTCCGCGATGCGCTCGAGGGTGAGCTCGAGCGGCAGGGAAAGTTGACGTGGGTCTACGAGGAGTTCGCGGCAATTCTCGCGGCCCCGCCGGCCCCTCCCCGCACGGATCCGTGGCGGCGCACCAGCGGCATCCACCGACTGCGTGGACGCCGCCAGCTGGGCATCGCCCGGGCGTTGTGGGAGGCGCGCGACGAGCTCGCCCAACGCCGCGACGTGGCTCCGGGCCGGTTGCTGCCGGACAGCGCGATCATCGCCGCGGCCAGCACGTCGCCACCGGCTCCCGAGGCGCTGGGACGGTTGCCCGGTTGGGGAGGCAAGGCAACCCGGCGCCTGGTGCCCATCATGTGGCCCGTGGTCGAGCAGGCGCTGAGCCTGCCCGAGTCCGACTTGCCGCGCCCGTCGGCACCGGGAGACGGTCCGCCGCCGCCCAGCCGCTGGCCCGACAGAGATCCGGTCGCCGCCGAGCGACTGATCCGCACCCGCGCTGCAGTGAACGCGATCGCCGCGGAGCACGGGTTGCCCGTCGAGAATCTCGTCTCGCCTGACCTGGTCCGGCGGCTGACGTGGACCCCGCCGGCCGGGACCGAGGACGCCGTTGCCGCCGTACTGACAGCGGGCGGGGCTCGCACCTGGCAGGTCCGCCTGGTGGCCGCCGCGCTCGCCGACGCGCTCGTGGACCAGCCGGTGGTTCGGGCCGAGTCACCGGAAGTGGACTCGGTGCCGGTTGTCGAGGCGGACGGTGCCCGCTGACCCGCCCGTCCTGAGCGGCGACGACGTGCTGCTCGTCCCGGTCCGTGCCGGTGCGAGCGAGCGGCTGCTGGCCGGGGACCTCGACGGTCGGGTCGCCGGCCGCGGCTGGCCGCACGAGGACACCGCCCACGCGCTGGCGTTCGCCGACCGCGGCGGCGCGACGTGGCTGGTCGTCGACTCCGACGGCGCCGTCGTCGGCGAGCTCGGCACGAAGGCCGCGCCGGATCCGACCGGCACCGTCGAGATCGGCTACGGGTTGGCTGCGCAGAGTCGCGGACGCGGTCTGGGCACCAGGGCGGTTGCGACGCTGCTCGCCTACCTCGACCGGCAGCCGGACGTCCAGCGGATCGTGGCTCACGTCGCGGTCGGCAACCTCGCTTCAGCTCGACTGTTGGCGCGGCTGGGGTTTCGGGCCGGCGATCGGCCGGTGGGCGGCGAGCTGGAATTCACCCGGGCCGCCGATACGGCCCTGGTTTAGGTCTGGATCCTTCAGGTAAGGTCTCCCTTAGCAAGTTGTCTCGGCATGTTGGTCCGAACCCACTCCGAAGGGCATCTCGCGTGAGCACTGGCGGCATCCTGGGGCTCGGCGCCATCGCCGGCTTCACGATCTTCCTGGGTCTGCCGGTCGGCCGGATGCGACGTGTGTCGCCCTCCGTGAGGACGCTGCTCAACGCCCTTGCGATCGGCATCCTCCTGTTTCTCGTCGTCGACGTGCTGACCCACGCCATCGAGCCGGTCGAGACCCGTCTCGGCGACCTCACCGGCGCCGATCCGCACGGGTCCTGGGCCAGCTTCACCGGGTTCGCGGCCCTGCTGGCCGCCGGGCTCGGCGTAGGCCTGCTCAGCCTCGTCTACTACGAGCGGTTCCTCCCCCGCCGCCGCTCCGCCGACAGCTCGAGCGTCGGGCCGGGGGCCGCCGCCGTCGAGGAGTTCCGGTCGCGCTCCGCTCACGCGTCGCCGGCACGCCGGCTCGCGCTGCTGATCGCCATCGGCATCGGGCTGCACAACTTCGCCGAAGGTCTGGCCATCGGTCAGTCCGCCGCCGCCGGCGAGACCTCCCTGGCGGTGCTCCTCGTGGTCGGCTTCGGGCTCCACAACGCGACCGAGGGCTTCGGCATCGTCGGGCCGCTGGCCGGCGAAGCCGAGCCGCCGAGCTGGGGCTTCCTCGGCCTGCTGGGCTTGATCGGCGGCGGACCGACGTTCGTCGGCACGCTGCTGGGCCAGGCGTTCACCTCGGACGCCGTCTCCGTGCTGTTCCTGGCGCTGGCCGCGGGGTCGATCCTCTACGTCGTCATCCAGCTGATCGGCGTCGCCTTGCGGGCCGGACACAAGGAGATGCTCTATTGGGGCGTGTTCCTCGGTCTGCTTGCCGGGTTCGCCACCGACTTCGTCATCGCGGCCGCCGGCGCCTGATCGTCCCCTACGGACAGGTTCGACCGACTTCGCCCCGGTCACTCACGGTGATTCACCCGTTTGCCGCATCAAGTACGGCACCGGACCCGGGTACTTTTCTCGCATGGTCCGCTGGCCCGAGCCTCCCGAGCTGCGGCGATGCGCACTTGCGGTCGCGGTGCTCCACGACCTCGATGTGTTGCCCGCCATCGACGGCATCGTCCTGCCCGGACGCCCCCCTGTCGAGGTGCCGTGGACCGAGTGCCGTCGAGCGCTCGGTGGGGTCGAGCCCGAGACGGACGACGGTCGGCATCGGCTCGCGCGATGGCTCCTGCTGCGCCGCTGGCTCGCCGACCGTCCTCTCGAAGACCTCGTCGAACGTGCCCGTCCCTACGGCGCGTGTGTCGAATCGCCCCTGCACCCGGGCCTCGACTGGGTACGCCGGCGGGTGCTCGGTGACGCACTCGACATCGGGCTCGGCTTCGTCGGCCTCGACCCCCGCGACCCGGACCGGGTGCTGCCGGTGCCGCTCCGGCTGATCGAGGCGACCGGCGCCGACCCGGACGCCTGGTGGCCCAACTCCGTCGTCTATCTCGAGCGCATGGGTCGGATGGCCGCCGACCGCATGCTGCGGGCCCCGGATGCACCGCTGCGACCCATGGGCGACTGCGACGTCGTGACCCTGCTCGCGTCGCTGACACTGCGGGCAGCCATGGTGGCCGACGTTCCGGACGGCATGCGCACGGTGGCGATCCCGATGCGCTCGCGGGGCTGGCTCGACCTCAACCGGGTCGACCCCGCGTTCTCCGCAGCTGCGGCCCGCCTCACGGCCGCGGAGGACCGCGGCTTCAGCCGGCCGTTGCTGGTCACCCGCGAGGAAGTTGCGCTGGCGCCCGAAGGCGGCGACGTGCTGCGGCCGGCGGTCGAGGACCGGATCGCACCGGTCATCGACCTGCGCGACGTGATGTACCACCGGCTCTGACGCAAGGGCCAAGGCTTCGCGTCACGCCGACGCGAAGGACATCTCCTGCTCGTCGCTGCCGTCTCCATGCCCCGCAGTCCGTCGCATGGACGGCGCGGCATCCGTGTCACTGATCCGTGTGCTCAAGAGCGCCGCGACGATCGCAATCCCCGCCGCGGTCAGGAACGCAAGGTGGTAGGCGCGTGCATTGGACTGCGGCCGGCCGGCGACCACGTGCACGACGCCCACCGTGGAGATGACGGTGCTCAGCACGGCAACCCCGATCGCGCCGCCGACCTGACGCCCGGCGTTGAACATGGTCGACGCGCGCCCGGTTGCCGCCGTGGACACGGTCGCGAACGCGGCAGCTTGCCCGGGTA
>JAVEEE010000459.1 GCA_030840615.1 Frankiaceae bacterium
CGTGACCGGCTCGGCCGGCTATCGCTTCGACTACGAGAGCGTCGCGTTGCTGCCCGACAAGCACATTGCGGTGAGCTTCGACGACTCGACGTGCATGCAGCCGACTCTTCGCGACTCGACGAAACGCAGCCCTGAAGTCGCCATCCTCGTCTGACCGAAGGACGTTCAACGTGTTCACAGCACCGCAGCGCCGGCTAGGTGGGCTTGCCGCGCTGCTCTTGCTCGCGCTCGTCGTCGTACCGGCCGGTCGACCGGCCGACGTGGCCACCGCGCCGGCTCGAGGCGCCGCCGGCCCTGCCGCCGAGGCAGAGGACGCGATGGGGCCGGAGGACGGCTACCTGTTCAGCCGTTCTGCCAACGCCGCGGCCCCGTCCGCAGCCAGCTTCCGCGCCGTCGCCCGGCAGCGTTCGGCCGTCGCGGCCGCCACCCGGCGGGAGGCGCCGGGCCTCACGCGAGCGGCATGGCGGTTGGCCGGGCCGACGAACATCGGCGGGCGGGTGGTCGACCTCGCCCTCGACCCGAAGCGGGTCGGCACCGTCTATGTCGCCACGGCCGGCGGCGGGGTGTGGAAGACGACCGATCGCGGGCGCACGTTCACGGCCGCCTGGCCGCGCCGGTTCCCGCAGGCGATCGGGGCGATCGCTGTGGCGCCGGATCGCACGATCTACGTCGGCACCGGGGAGACCAACCCGGGCGGTGGCAGCATCACCTACGGCGGTGACGGGATCTACCGGTCGCGTGACGGCGGCCGCACCTGGAAACACCTCGGCCTGCGTCGCTCGAGCACGATCGCCCGGCTGGTCGTGGATCCGGCCAACCCGCGCCGCGTCTACGCCGCCGTTTCCGGCAACCTCTACGTGCCCGGCGGGCAGCGCGGCCTGTACGTGAGCAGCGACGCGGGCGCCTCGTGGAGTCGACAGCTGGCGCCGCCCAACTCGACCACCGGCGCCTCCGACGTCGCGGTCGACCCCAAGAACCCGAGCCGGATCTTCGTCGCCATGTGGGACCACATCCGGCACCCGGACGTGCGCACCTACACCGGGGTCGGGTCCGGGCTGTGGCGCTCGACCAACCGGGGCCAGTCCTGGTCGCACCTCGGCCCGGCGGAGGGACTGCTCGCCGACAGTGCCGCCAACGGCCGCATCGGCGTCACGATCGACCCGACCAACCCGCGCAACGTCTACATGATCTATGCGAACGACCCGCTCGGCCTGTTCGAGGCGTTAGACGTCTCGACCGACCACGGGTCGTCCTGGACGGCCCCGCCGCAAGCGCAGTCCGACCTCGCCGACTCGCAGTACGTCTACGGGTGGTGGTTCGCCCATCTCTGGGTCGATCCCCGGCATCCGAGCCATGTCTTCGTCGCCGGCCTCGACCTCTACCGCTCGACGGACAGCGGCTCGTCGTTCTCCGTCTCAGGCGGAGTGCACTCCGACCAGCACGTGATGGCGTTCGACAAGCGTGTCGACAACCTGGTCTATCTCGGTGACGACGGCGGCTTCTACCGGTCGACGACCGGTGGTAGCTCCAACAGCTGGGTCAAGGCGACGTACGAGCCGTGGACGCAGTTCGACGGACTCGATGTCAGCGAGCAGGACCCGGGACGCATCAATGGCGGTCTCCAGGACAACGGGTCGGTGCGCAGCTGGGGCGACCACGGCCGAGCGCAGGAGGACTGGGACTCCTACCTCGGCGGCGACGGGCAGCAGAACCTCATCAACCCGAAGAACAAGAACAACGTCTTCGCCTGCTACCAGTACGGCGCTTGCTCGGTCTCCACCAACGGCGGCCAGGACATGAACGAGTTCGACCAGCAGACGGTCTCCGACCGGCACAACTACTTCACCCCGATGGCATTCGACCCGAGCCGGCCGAGCACCGTCTACTACGCCGGCGACATCGTGAACAAGTCGGTCGACGGCGGCGCCACATGGATGCCCGTCAGCACCGACCTCGGCAACATCGATCCCGGCACCGAGGTGAACCCGCTCTACGCCGCCCACTACGGCACCGTCACGTCGCTGGCCGTCAGCGCCAAGGACGGCAACCAGATCTGGGCCGGCACCGACAACGGCTTGCTCTGGAAGACGACGACGGGCGGGCCGGTCTGGACGCGCATCCAGTCGCCCGTCCTGCCGAGCCGATGGGTCAGCCACGTGCAGGTCGATCCGGACAGCCCGAAGGTGGTCTACGTCACCTACAGCGGCTTCCGGGCGGGCGTGCACACCCCGTACGTCTTCCGGACCACGGACGGTGGCAGCACCTGGAAGAACATCAGCGCCAACCTGCCGCAGGCGCCGGTCAACGACCTGATCGTGGTCGGCGGCCGGCTCTACCTTGCCAGCGACGTCGGCGTCTTCACGAGCAGACGATCGTCGATCCGCTGGCACGTGATCGGGCACGGGCTGCCGCGGGCGCCGGTGACGCACCTGCGCTACATCCCGAAGAACCACCGGCTCTACGTCTCCACGTTTGGCCGCTGCGTCTGGTCGCTGCCGCTGTAGGCCCACGCCCTTCAGGAACGTGAGCCAGAATGGAGCCGTGACCCGCGACCTCGTGCTGCTCGGTTCCACGGGGTCGATCGGCACCCAGGCACTCGACATCGTCCGGGCCAACCCCGCGCAGTTCCGCGTCGTCGGGCTCGCCGCCGGGGGAAAGCGGCCCGAGCTGCTGGCCGCACAGGCGCTCGAGTTCGGGGTCGAAGCGGTCGCGGTCGCCCGCGGCACCGCCGCGGAGGACGTGCAGCTGGCCCTCTACGCCGCCGCCCAGCGCGCCGGCTTCGACCGCGGCGCGTTCGCACTGCCCAAGCTGCTGACCGGTCCCGACGCCGCGAGCGAGCTCGCCGCCTGGCCGACGGCCGACCTCGTCGTCAACGGCATGACCGGCTCGATCGGGCTGGCGCCGACGCTCGCCGCGCTCGATGCCGGCCACGTCCTCGCCCTGGCCAACAAGGAGTCCCTCGTGGCCGGCGGACCGCTGGTCACCTCGCGGGCCCGGCCGGGGCAGCTCATCCCGGTCGACTCCGAGCACTCCGCCCTCGCCCAGTGCCTGCGGTCGGGCAGTGCCGCGGAGGTGAGCCGGCTGGTGCTCACCGCGAGCGGCGGGCCGTTCCGCGGCCGCACCCGCGCGGATCTCGCCGACGTGACTCCGGCGCAGGCGCTGGCGCACCCGACCTGGGACATGGGGCCGGTCGTCACCTGCAACTCGGCGACGCTGGTCAACAAAGGCCTGGAGATCATCGAGGCGCACTGGCTCTTCGGCGTGCCCTACGACGCGATCGACGTCGTCGTACATCCGCAGTCGATCGTGCACTCGATGGTGGAGTTCACCGACGGGTCGACCATCGCGCAGGCGAGCCCGCCCGACATGCGGCTGCCGATCGCGCTGGCGATGGCCTGGCCGGACCGCGTGCCCGGCGCTGCTGGCGCCGTCGACTGGTCGACGGCATCCACGTGGGAGTTCCTGCCTCTCGACCACGAGACCTTTCCCGCCGTTCAGCTCGCGCGCGACGCCGGCCGGGCCGGCGGCACCGCCCCCGCCGTGTTCAATGCCGCCAACGAAGAGCTTGTAGCCGCCTTCCTCGACGGCCGGCTTCCGTTCCTCGGCATCGTCGACACGCTCGCCACCGTCGTCGGCGAGCACGTGCCAGCGGGTGACGTTCCCGACATCGACGCGGTTCAGGCCGCAGAGGACTGGGCGCGGCGGCGGGCTCGCGAGCTGGTCGGCTCCGTAGGAGGCGCCGGGTGAGCTACGCCGTCGGTGTCATCGCGTTCGTCGTGGCCTTGCTGTTGTCGGTGATGCTGCACGAGCTTGGCCACTTCGCGACCGCGAAGAAGTTCGGCATGAAGGCGACCAGGTTCTTCGTCGGTTTCGGTCCGACGCTCTGGTCCACCCGACGCGGTGAGACGGAGTACGGCGTCAAGGCCATCCCCGCCGGCGGCTTCGTGAAGATCGTCGGGATGACGCCGCTCGAGGAGCTCGACCCGGGCGACGAGGAACGAGCCTTCTACCGGCAGCCGGCCGGTCAGCGGGTGATCGTGCTCGCGGCCGGCTCGATCGTGCACTTCCTCATCGCGATCTTCGTGCTCTACGGCGTCATCGCCACGACCGGCGACCCGCTGCACGCGAGCACGACGCTGACCGTCGACAGCACCACCAAATGCGTCATCGCGGACCCGCAGCGCGCCACGTGCACCAAGGCGGACCCACCGGCGCCCGCGCGAGGCAAGCTGCTGCCGGGCGACCGGATCGAGGCGGTCAACGGTCAGTCGGTGTCGACCTACGACGCCTTGCGCGGCCGGCTGCAGGCCAGTGCCGAGCGGCCGATCACCCTGACGGTGCTTCGGCACGGAACAGCGACGCAGGTAACGCTCACACCGGTGCCGGTAAAGGTCGACGGGAAGACTGTCGGCAAGGTCGGCTTCTACCCCCGGGTCGAGCCCGCCCCGGTCGGCGTACTCGCGGCTGTCCCCAAGACGTTCACGACCCTCGGGACGTTCTTCACCTCGACGGTCACCGCGCTGGGCGACCTGCCGCACCAGGTGTCGACGATCCTGCACGGCGAGCCAAGGCAGAACGGCGCCGCGAGCGTGGTCGACATCGCCCGCGTCAGCGGCCAGATCGCCCAGGCCCACGTCTCGCTCGCCGACCGAATTGCCAACCTGCTGCTGATCATGGCCCAGGTCAACTTCTTCGTCGGCATCTTCAACCTGCTCCCGCTGCTGCCGCTGGACGGCGGTCACATCGCGATCCTCGGCTACGAGGAGGGCCGCCGTCGGGTCTACCGCTGGGTCGGCCGTCCGGACCCGGGTCGCGTTGACCTGCTCAAGATCATGCCGGTCACCTACGCTGTAGTGGCGTTGTTCATCGGGTTGTCCCTTCTGCTGATCTACGCCGGGATCGTCAACCCGATCAAGATCCAGTGACCCAGAGCACCGGCCGGAGGCGCGCAGATGACTAGCGTCGACCTCGGACTGCCGCAGATGCCGCCGCCGGCGCTGGCGAAGCGGCGGCTGACCCGCCAGATCGACGTGGGCGGTGTCCCCGTCGGTGGTGACGCTCCCATCAGCGTCCAGTCGATGACGACGACCGTCACGGCCGACGTCAACGCAACGCTGCAGCAGATCGCCGAGCTCACCGCGTCCGGCTGCCAGATCGTGCGGGTCGCCTGCCCGACGCAGGACGACGCCGATGCCCTCGCCGAGATCGCGACCCACTCGCAGATCCCGGTGATCGCCGACATCCATTTCCAGCCCAAGTACGTCTTCGCGGCGATCGACGCCGGCTGTGCGGCGGTGCGGGT
Organism: Frankiaceae bacterium; assembly: GCA_030840615.1. Taxonomy (GTDB): domain Bacteria; phylum Actinomycetota; class Actinomycetes; order JAFAQI01; family JAFAQI01; genus JAFAQI01. Next base: position 5,303 of record JAVEEE010000459.1, read on the forward strand.
CAACCCGGGCAACATCAAGCAGTTCGACGACAAGGTCAAGGAGATCGCCGGGGCCGCGAAGGCGAGCGGCACCCCGATCCGGATCGGGGTCAACGCCGGCTCGCTCGACAAGCGCTTGCTGGAGAAGTACGGCCGGGCCACACCCGAGGCACTGGTCGAGAGTGCGTTGTGGGAGTGCTCGCTGTTCGAGGAGCACGACTTCCGCGACATCAAGATCTCGGTGAAGCACCACGACCCGGTCGTGATGGTCGAGGCCTACCGGCAGCTCTCCGAGCGCTGTGACTACCCGCTGCACCTCGGTGTCACCGAAGCCGGCCCGATCTTCCAGGGCACGATCAAGTCCGCGGTGGCGTTCGGCGCCCTGCTCGCTGAAGGCATCGGCGACACCATCCGGGTCTCGCTCTCGGCACCGCCGGTGGAAGAGGTCAAGGTCGGCATCGCCATCCTCGAGTCGCTCGGCCTTAGCCAGCGTCGGCTCGAGATCGTCTCCTGCCCCTCGTGCGGCCGCGCCCAGGTCGACGTCTACACGCTGGCGGAGAAGGTGCAGGCAGGCCTCGAGGGGATGACCGTGCCCTTGCGCGTCGCCGTCATGGGCTGTGTCGTCAACGGCCCGGGCGAGGCGCGGGAGGCCGACCTCGGTGTCGCGTCCGGCAACGGCAAAGGACAGATCTTCGTCAAAGGCGAGGTCATCAAGACGGTCCCCGAGGCCCAGATCGTGGAGACGCTCGTCGAGGAGGCGTTGCGGATCGCCGAGGAGATGGAAGCCGCCGGCGCCGGCTCGGGTGAGCCGTCCGTCTCGGTCTCCTGAGACGGTGCTGAGGACCACACCGGTGCGGGTGCTCGACGAGCGCGACGTGCCGGCCGCCCTCGAGATCCTCAACCGTGACCCGGTCGCCAACGTCTTCGTCCAGTCCCGGGTCGAGGCCGTCGGGCTGCAGCCCTGGCGCCTCGGCGCCGAGATGTGGGGTCACACGGTCGAGGGCCGGCTCACCGGTCTCTGCTACGCCGGCGCCAACCTCGTGCCCGTCGAAGCCGACCCGGCCGGACAGCGGGCGTTCGCGGACCGGGCGCGCCGGCAGGGCCGGCGCTGCTCGTCGATCGTGGGAGCAGCCCGGCTGGTCGAGCCCATGTGGCGACTGCTGGAGCCGGGATGGGGCGCTGCCCGCGACGTGCGACCGGCCCAGCCGCTGATGGTGGCGGACACCCTCCCCGACGTCGAGCCGGACCCGCTCGTACGCCGGGTGCAGCCGGACGAAATCGACCTGTTGCTGCCCGCGAGCATCGCCATGTTCACGGAGGAGGTCGGCGTGTCGCCCGTCGCGGCCGACGGGGGAGCGCTCTACCGCGCGCGCGTGTCGGAGCTCGTCCATGCCGGGCGCTCGTTCGCCCGAATCGAGCGCGGGAAGGTCGTGTTCAAGGCCGAGGTCGGCGCCGTCACCTCGGCGGCCTGCCAGATCCAGGGAGTCTGGGTCGACCCCACGCTGCGTGGCCAGGGGCTGTCCGTAGGCGGCATGGCGGCCGTCGTCGTGGAGTGCCTCAACGGGGTCGCGCCCGCGGTCAGCCTCTACGTCAACGACTTCAACCTGGCGGCTCGCCGCGCCTACGAGCGAGTCGGGTTCCGCGAGGTCGACACGTTCATGTCGGTCCTGTTCTGAGCGTGCACCGCTTCGCCGCTGCATAACGATTCGTGTCGCACCGCCCACGGGGTCGTTGCCGATCCGCTCCGGGTCGGATTGACTGCGCCTGACATATCGACTGAGAGGGAGCTTTCATGCGGAAGGCACAGTGGCGTGCCGGCATCGCCTTTGCCAGCGTCGCGGTCATGCTGGGCGCAGCCGCCTGCGGCGGCAGCAGCAGCGGCGGCAGCAAGGGAAACGGCGGCGGCAACAAGGGCCAGACCATCATCTGGGGCAGCACGGACAAGCCCGTGTCCTACGACCCTGCAAAGGCCTACGACCTGCCGAGCTGGAACGTGATCTACAACGTCTACCAGACGCTCGTGCGCATTGATCCATCCACCTTGAAGACCGTCCCGGACGCCGGGTCGTGCAGCTCCTCCAAGAACTTCAAGACGTGGACCTGCCAGCTCAAGGCCGATCAGAAGTTCTCCAACGGCGACCCGGTGACGGCTCAGGACGTGAAG
>JAVEEE010000463.1 GCA_030840615.1 Frankiaceae bacterium
GTCGACGACCTGTCGGTGCGGGACCCAGGGCCGGGCGAGGTCACTGTGCGCATCGAGGCAGCCGGGTTGTGCCACAGCGACCTTTCGGTCATCAGCGGCACGATCCCGTTTCCCACGCCTGTGGTCCTTGGTCACGAAGGGGCCGGCATCGTCGAGTCCGTCGGCCCGTCGGTGACGACCGTAAAGGAGGGCGACCACGTCGTTCTGTCGACGCTCGGCAACTGCGGCGCCTGCCAATACTGCGACGCCGGCCGCCCGACAATGTGCCGCTCGACGTTCGGCAGCCGGCCGCAGCCCTTCACCTGGCGCGGTGAGCCGGCCTACTCGTTTGCCAACGCCTCGGTGTTTTCCGAGCGGACTGTCGTGAAGGCCAACCAGGCGGTGCCGATCCCGACGGACGTGCCGTTCGGAGCCGCTGCGCTCGTCGGCTGCGGCGTCCTGACCGGAGTCGGTGCTGTCCTGCAGCGCGCCCGGGTGCCGGTCGGGGCCAGCGTGCTGGTCATCGGCGTGGGCGGCATCGGTCTCAACGTCATCCAGGGTGCGGCACTCGCCGGCGCGTCCCGTGTCATCGCCGTCGACACCAACGCGCGGAAGAAGGACATCGCGCTGCAGTTCGGCGCCACCGACTTCGTGGAGAGCACCGACGCAGCCCGGGACATCGCGAAACGAGGCGTCGACTTCGCGTTCGAGTGTGTCGGTCACGTGGGACTCATCCGCGCAGCGATCGAGCTGCTCGACTGGGGCGGCACCTGCGTGATGCTCGGCGTTCCGGCCGCGACCGCCGAGGCGTCGTTCAACGTCGCGTCGATGTATCTCGACAAGGGCGTGCTCGGCTGCCGCTACGGCTCGTCGCAGCCGCAGCGCGACGTCCGGCGTTACGTCGAGCTCTACCGCCAGGGTCGGCTCAAGCTCGACGAGCTCGTCTCGGCCACCTATCCGTTGGAGGACATGAAGACCGCCGTGCACGCGCTCGAGGCCGGCGAGCTGGCCGCGCGCGGCGTACTCACCTTCTGAGGGCCGGCACCCGACCGTGTACGCCGACCTGGCCGCCGCCGCGCTCGTCACGAGCGAGTGCCAGAACGGTGTCGTCGGCGTGGGGTCGGCGCTTCCGGCGCTCGCGGACACGGCTCGCACGTCCGTCCTACCGAACGGTGCCCGGCTGTGCGTGGCAGCCCGAGCGGCCGGAGTCCCGGTCATCCATTGCACCGCCGGCCGACGTCCCGATGACCGTGGCTCCAACCGCAACGCGCGGCTGTTCAACGCGATGCTGAAGTCGCCGGTGCGTCTCGACCTGGGTACGCCGGAGACGGACGTCGTGGCGGAGTTCGACGTGCAGCCCTCGGACTTCGTGCTGTCTCGCATCCATGGGCTCAACCCGATGGCCGGAACCGACCTCGACCCGGTGCTGCGCAACCTCGGCGCTCGGACTCTTGTCGTCATCGGCGTCTCGGTCAACGTCGCGATCACCAACTTGGTGATGGACGCCGTGAATCTCGGTTACCAGGTCGTGGTGCCGCGTGACGCCGTCGCGGGCTGGCCTGCCGAATATGCCGACCAGGTCATCGACAACACCTTGTCGCTGCTCGCCGAGATCGTGACGACCGACGACGTCATCCGCGAGTGGTCAGCCAGTCCACGATCAGCTGGTTGACCGCGTCCGGCCGTTCCAGATGCAGAAAGTGGCCGACACCCGGCAGCACATCGACGCGCGACTCCGCGGACAGATGGTCGGCCGCTCCCGCGATGCCTTCCACTCCGAAGGCTCCGTCGTCGTCCCCATGCAGGTAGAGCGTCGGCTGGTTTGGTGACGCGTCGCTCATGCCCTGCCCGCGGAACATCGCGCGGTAGTAGCCGATCGCGGCACCGAGGTTGGCCGGCTCCCGCAACGACGCCTTCACGTCGAGGAGATCTGCCGTTGCGTCGTACGACGGCGACCAGTCGCGCCACAGCCCGTCGATGAAGGCGAGGTCATCGGCGGGCACGACCAGCTCGGCGAGACCGGTCTGGAAGAGAAAGATGTAGAAGCTGCGCTTCAACTGCGCGTAGTGCAGAAATGCTGCGCTCGCGACGGCCGGCGGTGGCACGGCCATGGCGACGAGTCGACGCCATCGGTCGGGTGCCGCCGCGCCCGCGGCGTACGCCGTCATCGCACCCCAGTCATGCCCGACGAGCACGGCGTCGGCGCCCCCACCCAGGGCTTCATGCAGTGCGCTGGCGTCCGCGGCGAGCGTCGTGATGCCATAGTCGCCGTCCGCGGGCACAGCGGTCGGCGCATATCCGCGTGACCACGGCGCGACTGCCCGCAAGCCCGCGGCGGCGAGCGCCGGCAGCAGATGCCGCCAGGTCTGCGCCGAGTCCGGAAACCCGTGCAGGCACAAGGCCAACGGTCCCTCGGTTCCGCACGTCAGCACGCCGAAGTTGATGCCGTTCGCCTCGACCGTGCCCTGCTCGATCTCCACGCTGCGCCTCCGAGCGATATCTGACGACGCGTCAGATTAGGGTAGGCGGGTGGACCTGCGGTTCTCCGATGCCGACGAGGCGTTCCGCGCCGAGGTCAAGTCCTGGCTCGACGAGCACCTCGTCGGTGAGTTCGCCGAGCTGCGCGGCGCGGGCGGCCCGGGCCGGGAGCACGAAGGCTTCGAGACCAGACGGGCCTGGGAGCGGCTGCTCGGCGGGCATGGCTGGATCGGCATCGGATGGCCAAGCGACTACGGCCGCGGCTGCTCCCTCATGCAGCAGGTCGTGTTCCACGAGGAGTACGCGAAAGCGGGTGCCCCGCAGCGCGTCAACCACATGGGCGAGAACCTCCTTGCCCCCACTCTCCTCGTGCACGGCACCGCGACCCAGAGGGAGCGTTTCCTCGCACCGATCGCCGCCGGTGACGAGCTGTGGTGCCAGGGCTACTCGGAGCCCGGCGCCGGCTCCGATCTCGCCAATGTGCAGACCAAGGCAGTCCTCGACGGCGACGAGTGGGTCGTCACCGGGCAGAAGGTCTGGACGTCGCTGGCGCACGTCGCCGACTGGTGCTTCGTCGTGGCGCGCACCGAGCCTGGCTCCACGAGGCACAGCGGCCTGTCCTACCTGCTGGTGCCGATGAAGCAACCGGGCGTCGACATCCGGCCGATCGTGCAGATCACCGGCACGTCGGAGTTCAACGAGGTGTTCTTCGACGGCGCCAGGACGCCCGCCGACCACGTCGTCGGGACGCCCGGCGACGGATGGCGCATCGCGATGGCGACCTTGGGTTTCGAGCGCGGAGCGGCCACGTTGGGTCAGCAGATCGGTTTCGCGCGCGAGCTCGGCCAGGTCATCGCGGTCGCCCGGCGGCGCGGCACGCTGGACGACCCGCTGGTGCGCGATGCCGTCGCACGCGCGTGGATCGACCTGCGGGTGCTGCGCTACACCGCGTTGCGCATGCTCGGCCCCGAGGCGTCAGACGGCCCGCTCGCAGCGGCCGCGCCGTCCATCGCGAAGCTCCTCTGGGCCGGTTGGCACCAGCGTCTCGGTGAGCTCGCCATGATGGTCCAGGGTGCCGAGGCCACCGAGGCTCCGCAGGGTGCCGACGACCTCGACGACATGCAGCGGCTCTTCCTTTTCAGCCGCTCCGACACGATCTACGGCGGGTCGCACGAGATCCAGCGCGACATCATCGCCCGCCGGATGCTCGGTCTGCCGCGCAGCTGATCTCGCTCAGAGAGCGTCGAGCTGTGACACGAGCCAGTCGCCGCCGACCTTCGTCATCGTCATCCGCACTCGGCTCTGGTCGATGCGGGTGGTCGGGGTCTTCTCGCCGGCAACCTGCTTGACCGACGCCTGGTCGACGAACAGCAGGACGACGACCTCGTCGTGGGTCG
>JAVEEE010000144.1 GCA_030840615.1 Frankiaceae bacterium
CCGTGGCGGGTGGCCTCGCGCTGTTCCTGGTGGCCGCCGCCCCGACCGAAGGCGAGCCGCAGACGAGTCTCGCCCGCTGGATCCTGGTGCTGGTGGCTGTCGCCGGGTTGATGACCGTCGGAGTGGCTGCCGGCCGCTGGTCACGCGGGCCGATCCGGGCGTCGTTCTTCGCGCTGTCCGCCGGCGCCGCGTTCGGGTTGCTCGCGGCGCTGACCAAGACGTCGACCTGGCTGCTCGGGCAGGGCGCCGGGACGTTCTTCACCTCGTGGCAGCCCTACGCGATGGCCGTGGTCGCCGCCGCGGGTGCGATCGTGCAGCAGAGTGCGTTCCAGGCCGGGCCGCTGCCGGCCAGCGTGCCGGTGATGGATGCGATGGAGCCCGCGGTCGCCGTACTGATCGGGGTCTTCGCCTTCTCGGAGCACCTCGCCACGACGGCGGGCGTGCTCGCCTGCCAGGTGGTCGGCATCGTTGCTCTGCTCGCCGGCATCGTCACCCTCGACCGCTCGCCGGTCGTGCTGGCGTTGCAGCGGTCGGCCGTCCCCGACGACCCGTCGGGTGCCCGTGATGCCCCGGTTTAGGTGCCAACGTCGGAGCCTGTCTGCGCGGATATCCACGCATTGGCTGGTGCCGATGTGGCTGGTGGGGCAGAATGACGGTGCACGCCGTACGACGACCGCGCGCCGAGACAGGTGGGGAAGCCGAATCTCGGGCGACAGACGGAGGTCTGCGGTGACTGCTCGCGGTGTGCTGTTCGTGCACTCGTGTCCGCCGGCGCTACGACCCCACGTGGAGTGGGCCGTGGCCGGCGTTCTCGCCGTACCGGTCGAGCTCGAGTGGGAGCCGCAGCCTGTTGCCCCCGGCTTCCTGCGGACCCAGACCGGGTGGCGTGGCGCTGCCGGCACGGCCGGGCGGCTGGCTGCGGCGATCCGGGACTGGCCGCTGGTGCGCTGCGAGATCACCGAGGAGCCGAGCGAAGGCAGCGACGGCGAGCGTTACTCGATGACCCCGGACCTCGGCGTCTTCCGGTCCGCGATGAGCGGCAACGGCGACGTCCTCGTCCAGGAGGACCGGCTGCGCTCCGTCATGGCGACGGCGGAGGATCTCCCGTCGTTGCGCCAGGCGCTCGACCGGCTGCTCGGGCATCCGTGGGACATCGAGCTGGAGCCCTACCGGTTGGCCGGCGACGGAACGCCGGTGCGCTGGCTGTCCTCAGCCGGCTGAGTCGTCCGCCCCGTCGCCTGGGGCTGTGGCCGGTGGGACGCTCGACGCCGCCGGCTGGGCGTAGTCGGCGGGTTGGGCATAGTCACCCGGCTGGGCGGCGTCGACGGGTCCCGCCGGGGTAGCGGTGACCGGCTCTTCGGCCGGCAGGTCGAACTCGTCCGGTTGGGCCGTGTCGGTGTCGTCGGCCACCGGGGCAGCCGGCGCCTCAGGAGAGTGGTGGGCCGGAGCGACGGTCGCCGCCGGCGGGACGGGTGCGGCCGGCGGGACGGGTGCGGCCGCCGTCACGGGCGCAGCGGCCGCCGGCGCCGCAGCGGCGACCGGGGACACCGGGGAGACCGGATGGGCCGGCTCGGCCGCTGCCGCGCTCGTGGACCACTGGTCCGGCTCGCTGTCCGTCGCCTCGGCCGCGACGCTGAGCACGAGCAGCAGGAGACCTACGGCCAGCAGGCCGACGCCGACCCAGAGCAGGACGGTGCCGAGCGTGCCGAGCACCCCGCCGTCGAGCGTCCGGGCCACTTCGTAGGCGAGGCACGCCAGGCCGACCGTGGCGAGGACGGTGCCCGCGACGGGCAGAGCTGGGGATCGGCGCACGCCGACAACTTACAGGGGAATGTTGCCGTGCCGTCCGCGCGACACCGGGCGGTCACCACCGGCCAGCAATGCACCCGCGATGGCGGTGCGGGTGCGGTCACGGGTGACGATCTCGTCGACGACACCCAGCTCGACCGCACGTTGCAGTCCACCGGCCAGCTGCTCGTGCTCGGCGGCGAGCTGTGCCTCGAGCTCGGGCCGCGACGCCTCCGGCGCGTCGGCCAGCCGTCGGCGATGCAGGACCCGCACCGCGGCGACGGCACCCATCACGGCGACCTCCGCCTCGGGCCATGCGAGCACGCGGGTCGCACCGAGGGATCGCGAGTTCATCGCGATGTAGGCGCCGCCGTAGGCCTTGCGCGTGATCAGCGTGACGCGCGGGACAACCGCCTCTGCGAACGCGTGCAGAAGCTTGGCACCGCGGCGTACGACGCCGTCCCACTCCTGACCGACCCCCGGCAGGTAGCCGGGCACATCGACGAGGACCACGAGCGGCACCCCGAACGAGTCGCACATCCGGACAAACCGCGCCGCCTTCTCGGCGCTGGTCGCGTCGAGGCAGCCGCCGAGGCGCATCGGGTTGTTGGCCAGCACGCCGACGGCGCGGCCGCCGAGGCGACCGAGTGTCGTGACCATGTTCGGAGCCCAACGCGGGTGCAGCTCGAGCCCCGGCCGATCGAGCAGCCGCTCGACGACCGGCTTGACGTCGTAGGCGCGGCGCGCGGTCTGCGGCAGCAGATCGTCGAACCCGCAGTCCTCGACCGTGCCGAGATGCCCTGGGTGCGACAAGAGTGTGACCGCGTCGCGGGCGCGCTGCAACGCGTCGGCGTCGGTCTCGGCGACAAGGTGCACGACCCCGCTGCGTCGTCCGTGCGGCTCCGGTCCGCCGAGCCGCAACATGTCGACGTCCTCACCGGTGACGCTGCGGACGACGTCCGGGCCGGTGACGAAGATGCGGCCCTGGGGGCCGAGCACAACCACGTCGGTCAGCGCGGGTCCGTACGCCGCGCCGCCGGCAGCCGGACCTAGGACGACGGAGACCTGTGGCACCCGGCCGGAGGCCAGCGTCATGGCGGCGAACACCTGACCCACGCCGTCGAGCGAGGCGACGCCTTCGGCGAGACGCGCACCGCCGGAGTGCCAGACCCCAACGATCGGAAGTCGGCGACGGGTCGCGGCGTCGTACGCCGACACGATCGCTGCGCATCCGGCTTGACCCAGCGCACCGCCTTGGACGCCGGCGTTGGTGGCGAACGCCACCACCTCGCCGCCCTCGATGCGACCGACCGCGGTGACGACGCCGCTGTCGGCGTCACCGGACAGCGGATGAAGCAACCCGTCGTCGAAGAGACCGGCGAGGCGTGCCCATGGGTCGCGCGGGTCATCGGCCTGGCGGGGCCGGGCGACGGTGACACCGGTGTCGAGCAGGGTCATGGCTGGGGTCTCCCGGTCATCGGTAACGAAGGTCAACTCGTGCTGCGGAAAGCGAGGGTGGCGTTGTGTCCGCCGAAACCGAACGAGTTCGACAGTGCAACGCCCGCGTTCAACGGCCGCGGCGAGATGCGCACGACGTCGAGACTGATCTCGTCGTCGGGGTCGTCGAGGTTGCGAGTGGGCGGCACGGTGCCGTGATGCAACGAGAGGACGGTGACCGCCGCCTCCAGCGCGCCGGCCGCTCCGAGGAGATGGCCGGTGCACGACTTCGTCGCCGTCACCGAGATCTGGTCGAGCGCATCGCCCAGTGCTGTGCGCAACGCCAACGACTCGGCGATGTCACCCAACGGCGTCGAGGTGGCATGTGCGTTGACGTGCACGACGTCGGCCGGTTGAGCGTCGGCGTCGCGCATGGCAAGTGCGAGTGCGCGCGCGGCTCCCGCACCGGTCGGCTCCGGCGCCGCGACGTGATAGGCGTCGGAGCTCATGCCGGCGCCGACGAGCCGGGCATAGATCCGAGCGCCACGCGCCGCGGCGTGTTCAGCCGTCTCGAGCACGAGCACGGCAGCACCTTCGCCGAGGACGAAACCGTCACGGGACTTGTCGTAGGGCCGCGATGCCGCCTCGGGGTCGTCCTCGCGGGTGGACAGCGCACGCATGGCGGCAAAGCCGGCGATGGGAAGCCCGGCGATGGCAGCCTCGGTACCGCCCGCGACCACGACGTCCGCGCGACCGGCGCGCAACAGGTCGAGTGCCAGTGCGATGGCCTCGGCACCACTCGCGCACGCCGACACGGGCGCATGCACACCGGCGCGAGCAACGAGGTCGAGCCCCACCGCCGCGGCCGGACCGTTGGGCATCAGCATCGGCACGGTGTGCGGTGACACGCGCCGGGCGCCGCGTTCGCGCAGGACGTCGTACTGCGCGAGCAAGGTGAGCACACCGCCGATGCCACTCGCGACCGCTACGGCGAGCCGCTCCGGCTCGACGCCCGCGGTCTCGCTGAAGCCGGCGTCACGCCATGCCTCGCGGGCGGCGACGAGCGCGAACTGTTGCGACCGGTCGAGCGTGCGGGCCTCGACGCGGTCGATCACCTCGAGCGGATCGACCGCGATCTGAGCCGCGATGCGCACCGGCAGGTCCTGCGCCCAGTCGGCGTCGAGCCGCCCGACGCCCGAGCGCCCGGCGAGCAGTCCGTCCCAGGTGGAGGCCATGTCGCCACCGAGCGGCGTGGTCGCGCCGAGCCCCGTGACGACGACCTCAGTGTTGCTCCGTGTCATGCAGCGACGCCCGCCTTCTCGATGTAGTTGACGGCGTCACCGACGGTGCGCAGGTCCTTGAGGTCTTCGTCGGGAATGCGCACGCCAAAGCTGTCCTCGGCGGCGGTGGCGATCTCGACCATCGACAGCGAGTCGACGTCGAGGTCGTCGATGAAGCTCTTGTCGAGTGTCACGTCACCGACCGGGACGCCGGCGATCTCGTTCACGATCTGGGCCAGGCCGGTGAGGATGTCTTGCTGTGTCACGGTTTTCTCTCCTTGTGGTGGGCGGTTCCGGGGGACTGGGTGATGGGTCGAGGTGGGTCAGGGGACGCGGATGACCTGGCCGGCGTAGGTGAGCCCGGCTCCGAACGCGAGCAGCAACGCGTGATCGCCGCTCTGCACGTCGCCGGTGGCGACGAGGCGTGCCAAGGCGAGCGGCACCGACGCGGCCGACGTGTTGCCGGTGTCGGCGATGTCGCGTGCGACCACGACCGTGTCGGGCAGCTTGAGTGCGCGCACCAGAGCGTCGACGATGCGCAGGTTGGCCTGGTGGGGCACGAAAGCGGCGAGGTCGCCCATCTCGATGCCGGCGAGGTCGACGGCACGCCGCGCGACGGGGCCGAGCTGGGTCGTCGCCCAGCGGAAGACGGCCGGTCCGTCCATCCGGATCGCCCAGTCACCGTCGGGAACACCGACGAGTTCCGCGCCGGCACCGTCGCTGCCCCAGGCGACCGGGCCGATGCCGGGCTCATCCGACGCCTCGACGATGGCCGCGGCTGCCCCGTCGCCGAACAGGATGCAGGTGCCCCGGTCGGTCCAGTCGAGCCAGTCGGTGAGCTTCTCGGCGCCGATGACGAGCACCCGGTTGGCGCTGCCCGATCGCACGGCGTCTGCGGCGACCGACAGCGCATAGCAGAAGCCGCCGCACGCGGCGTTGACGTCGAACGCACCGACCGGTCCGGCGCCGAGCGCGGTGGCGATGCGTGCGGCGCCGCCCGGGATCGCGTTGCGCATCGTGCACGTCGCCAGAACCACAAGGTCGACGTCGCGCGCGTCGAGGCCGGCCGCAGCGAGGGCCTTGGCGGCGGCTTCGGTCGCCATCGTGACGACCGTCTCCTCCGCTCCGGCGACGTGACGCCGGTCGATGCCGGTGCGGGTGCGGATCCATTCGTCAGTGGTGTCGAGGCCGCCGGCGGCGATCTCGCTGTTGGTGAGCACTCCCGCGGGTCGGTGCTCGCCGAGTGCGCGAATGCGGGCGTGCCGCGATGCGGTCGTCACGTTCACGCGGGCACCGGTTCCGGGTGGAGCACCGCGATGGGCTGACCCGGCGTGACCGGGTCGCCGTCGTGGACGAGCCACTCGACGAGCACCCCGCCGTGGACGGCGGCGACGAGTGACTCCGCGCGGTGTGACACGACGGTGCCGACGCTGGCGCCGGGCTCGACCGAGCCGCCTGGCTCGACACTGCCCGATCGGAACACGCCGCCGACGGGCGCGACGGCCATCCGCCAGGACGGGGCCGGCTCGCTGTCGGGGATCGCGTGCTGTTGCATCAACGCGCGCGCCGCCGCCAGGTCGGCGGGTGACTTGATGGCGAGTGTCTCGACGCCCGGCAGTGCCCGGCGGATGAGGCCGGTCAGTGTGCCGGCCGGCGCGAGCTCGATGACTGCGGTGACACCCAGGTCTGCGAGGGTCCGCATGCACAAGTCCCAACGCACCGGGGCGGACACCTGGTTGACGAGCCGGTCGAGCAGCGCGGGCCCGTCGTTGACGACCGCTCCGTCGGCGTTGCTGATCATCGTGAGGCGGGGGTCCTGCGCCGGCGCGGCTTCGGTGAGCTGTGCCAGGGCGGCGCGCGCCGGCTCCATCGCGCTGGTGTGAAACGCACCCGCGACTGCCAGCGGCCGGACCCGCGCACCCGCCGGGGGATCCGCCGCAAGCGTTGCCAGAGCGTCGAGCGATCCGGCAGCGACGATCTGTCCGGCACCGTTGACGTTGGCGGCGGTGAGCCCCAGCCGGTCGAGAGCGGCCAGCACCTCGGCCTCGTCGCCACCGAGGAGTGCGCTCATGCCGGTGGGTGCGGCGAGTGACGCCTCAGCCATCAGGCGTCCGCGCTCGCGTACCAGCACGAGCGCGGTCTCGGGGGTCAGCACGCCGGCGAGGGCGGCGGCGGCGTATTCGCCGACGCTGTGTCCCGCGACGACTGCCGGCAACTCGTCGTCGGTCACGATGCTTGCGGCGACGGCCAGGGCCAGCGCGACGAGGAGCGGCTGCGCGATCGAGGTGTCACGGATGTCGTCGTCGGTGCCGGTGGTGCCGAGGCGGACCAGGTCGAGTCCGGTGACCGCGCAGGCCCAACGCAGTTGCTCGGCGACCGGCTCGACATCAAGCCAGGGCTTCAGCATGCCTGGGGTCTGCGCGCCTTGACCGGGGGAGAGGAGGGCGAGCACGTCACCTACACAACTCGGTCGGAGCCCTCTCGCGGGATGCTGCCGCGCACAGACTCCCTCCCTGAGTTTTGGAGGATTCCTACAACGAACCGTTGCGCAGGCTCTCGTCGCGAAGCCGCCCGAGGGTGAGGCCGATGCCCAGTGCCCAGCGGTCCCGCGGGTTGGTCGGGGCAAAGCCGGACACGTCGAGCACTCGACGCAGCCGGTAGCGCACGGTGTTCGGGTGGACAAACAGGAGGCGGGCCGTCGACTCCAAGGCGCCGCCGGAGTCGATGAAAGCTGCCAGTGTCTCTACCAGGGTGGCATCGGTGTCGGCCAGCAAACTGTAGACGTCTGCCAACGCGGTGCGGGCTTCCTCGTCCCCGGCGATGGCGCGTTCGGGCAGCAGCAGGTCGGCCGGGACGGGGCGTGGGGCCGCCGGCCACGCGGCCGCGACGCTGAGCCCGGCGAGGGCCGCACGGGCGGATGTCGGGGCGGCGGCGAGGTCGTCCACGGCTGGCCCGACGACCACCGGTCCGGCGGCGAAGAACCCGGTGAGCAGCATCGCGGCCGGCATCGGATCGCCCTCGACGCCCAGGACGCAGACGAGTCGGTGGCCGTCGATGCTGGCGAGCACGTCGAACCCGTCGCGCCGGGCAAGCCGGCGGATCTCGTCGATCGAATGCTGGGTTTCGGTGTCAGATGCAGTGCCGGCGAGCACCGCGACAGCCGTGTGCCCGGTCCAGCCGAGGGCGGCCGCGCGGGAGAGCAGCTCGGGGTCGGGCTCACCGACGACGACGGCGTCGACGACCAGGGCCTCGAGCCGAGCGTCCCATGCGCCCCGTTCTTCGGCGGCTTGCGCATAGACGAGCGCGGCCTGGAAGGCGAGCTCACGGCTGTAGCGCAGGACCGCTTCGCGCAGCCGCTCCTCGTCACCGGCGACGGCGACCTCTGGTGCGTTGTCCTCGACGGTCTCGACGGCGATGCGCACCAGCTCGACGGTCTGCTGCAGCGAGACGGCGCGCGCCATCTCTCGTGGTGCAGTGGCGAAGACGCCGCCGGTCACGTCGTGCGCGGCGTGCGGGTGCGCGAGCCATTCGACGAAGCTCGCGACACCGGCCTGTACGACGAGCCCGATCCACGACCGTTGGTTCGGCGACATCACCGCAAACCACGGCAACGAGCTCTCCATCCGACCGACGGCTTCGGTCGCGATGTCACCGGCTGCGCGTTGCAGTCGCTTGACGGTCGCGGCCTTGACGCGAGGCCCTGAGGTGGAGCTCACGAGCGGCAGCCTCTCCCACATCGAGTGGCGGCGTCAGGTGGGTAGCGTCTTCGGCATGGGAGCCGATGCACGACGAGCGGTCGACGCGCTCAACCGGATCGGCTACCTGCTCGAACGGATGCGGGAGCCGACGTACCGGGTGAAGGCGTTTCGACGGGCCGCAACAGTGGTCGCTGACCTGCCGTCGGAGGAGCTGATCCGACGCGTCAAGGATGGCACGTTGAAGGAGCTTCCCGGCATCGGCGAGGTGACGGCGACCGTCATCGCCGAGGCCGTCAACGGGCAGCTGCCTGCCTACCTGGCGAAGCTGGAGCAGACCGCGGACGAGCCGCTGGCGACTGGTGGTGAGTCGCTGCGGGCCGCACTGCGCGGTGACTTGCACACGCACTCGGACTGGTCGGACGGCGGCTCGCCGATCGAGGAGATGGCGCGCACCGCGCGTGACCTCGGCCACGACTACATCGCACTCACCGACCATTCGCCGCGGCTGACTGTTGCCAACGGGTTGACGCCGGAGCGGCTTGGCGAGCAGCTGCGCATTGTGCGAGATCTCAACGAGCGCTTCGCCGCCGAAACCGCAGCCGGCGCCGCGCCGCCGTTTCGCATCCTGACCGGCATCGAGGTCGACATCCTCGACGACGGTGCGCTCGACCAGACCCCGGAGCTGCTCGGCGAGCTCGATGTCGTCGTCGGCTCGGTGCACTCCAAGCTGCGGATGCCCAGCCATGAGATGACTCCACGCATGGTTGCGGCCATCGCCAACCCGCACCTCGACGTCCTCGGACATTGCACTGGGCGGTTGGTGGTCGGGCGCGGTCGGGCGGAGTCGGAGTTCGACGCCGAGATCGTCTTCGAGGCGTGCCGGCAGTTCGGTGTCGCGGTGGAGGTCAACTCGCGGCCGGAGCGCCTCGACCCGCCCCGCCGGCTGTTGTCGCTGGCGGTCGAGACCGGCTGTCTCTTCTCGATCGACACCGATGCGCACGCGCCGGGGCAGCTCGACTGGCAGGTCTACGGCTGCGCACGCGCACAGGAGTGTGGCGTCCCGACCGAACGCATCGTCAACACGTGGCCCGCTGAGCGGCTGCTGGCCTGGACCGCCCCCTGACAACCCCAGCGTTGGCACACCGCTGGGCCTATAACCCCAGCGTTGGCACACCGCTGGGCCTATAGCCCCAGCGTTGGCACACCGCTGGGCCCATCAGCGGACGAGAGCGAGGGCGAAGCCGTCGTAGCCCTTGGCCCCGACGGTCTGCAGCGCGGTCGCGGTCACCCGCGGGTCATCAGCCAGCTGCTGCAGAAACCGACGTACGCCGACAACGCTCGCGTCGTTGTCGTCAGCGTCTGCCACTGCGCCACCCCGGACAACGTTGTCGCCGACGATCACGGTGCCCGGCCGGGACAGCTCCAGTGCCCAGTCGAGGTAGGCCGGGTTGTTGGGCTTGTCGGCGTCGATGAACACGAGGTCGAACGGCGAGCGGTCGCGCAGTCCGGCCAGCGTCTCCGACGCCGGTCCGACGCGCAGCTCGACGCGGTCGGCGACTCCCGCACGCGCAAAGTTGCGGATCGCCACCTCGGCATGCCGCTCGTTGGATTCGAGGGTCACCACTACGCCGCCGGCCGGAAGTGCACGGGCGAGCCAGATCGTGCTGTAGCCGGCAAGGGTGCCGATCTCGAGCACCCGCCGCGCTCCGCACATCCGCGTGAGCAGATACAGGAAGGCACCTTCAGTGGGCGACACGTGGTGTGCGGGAAGTCCGGCCGCCGAAGCTTCGTCGAGCGCAGCACTGAGTGCTGCATCGGGCGGGACAAGGAGCTCGGTGAGATGACGGTCGACGGCCGTCCAGGTCTGCGGGTCCACCCGGTGAGTCTGACGTCAGTCGGCCGCACGCTGGCGAGGGATGAGGGTCTGGACCGGCAACGTCAGCACGTCGACGAGGTTGTCGTCGATCGCGTCGGCGACGAGTAGCGCGCACGCCGCATCGAGACACAGCCCCAGCACGCGGACGGTGTCGTGGTCTTCGCTGCGGATCCGGCAGCTGGGGCAGAACCGGCCGATCCCCTCGGCGGCACTGCGTCGTACGAGACCCCACACGCGCCGACGGCTGGTCAAGATGGCCGCCTGCCATGCCTCGTCGCGGGCGACCGTGCGCACGTCCTCGTCGAGCACCCAGCTCGCGTCGAGGATGGCGTCGTAGAGGGCAGCAGCGCTTTCGTCGTGGCACCGGGTGGCGAGGACGGGCATCGCCGAGAGCAAGGCCTTGACCTCGGCGGCCCGCAGCCCGAGGTCGGGTTCGTCCACGGCGTCTGTCGGATAGACCGCGCGCCATGCCGTCATGAGGCCGGCGTGCTCGGTCCTGGTGAGGATGGGCCGGGCGTAGGCCGCGGCGATCGCGTCACGAACGGCTTTGAGTGCCACCGTCGCGACCTCGGGGTCGACCTGGACGTAGTCCTCGTCGCCGTCGAGGTCTTCGGCGAACAGCGACTGCACGGCTTCGAAAGCTGCCAGTACTTCGAGGACGAGCGGGGAGTCGGCGTCGAGTGCACGGGCACGGGCCTCGGCGAGGGAGACGGTGTTCTGCCAGGCGGCGGCGAGGCGTTCGAGATCGGAGTCCGCGATGTGGGGGAGCTGCGCGAGGATGCCGAGAATCTCGGACAGGTTGGGGTGCTCTTCCAACGTGTCGATCACAGCGATACGGCGGCGGGCCATGGCTGCTCCCCTCGGAGTTGCCTCATCCTCGGGTGTGCAGGCACCGCGCATGAGCAGAACGCACCGATTCACACCAGAAACGGGAGGAACGGACCATCAGAACTGTCC